>JBGSIY010000300.1:0-2360 GCA_041742275.1 Pirellulaceae bacterium
GCACCTCTACGAGCGCGAAACGGCGGGACGTGTTCGGTTGCGTGGTACCGTTTTCGCACGCGTTCAGACGGAATTGAATGACCGCTTTGCCCACACTTATATTTTGAAGGAAGACTACGCGCGAACGGGCGCTTTGCCCAGCGACACAGAAGACCTAATCAATGGGGCCTTAGAAATTAACGGAACCGAATTTGCCGTGATCATGATTGAGCAATTGACCGGGGGTTTCAAAATCAGCTTTCGCAGTCGTTGTCAGGTGGCCTGTAATGAAATCGCCGGTCAATTCAATGGAGGCGGTCACAAGGCGGCGGCAGGGGCCTTCGTCAAAGGCACATTTGAAGAGGTACAAAATCAAGTCCTCCCAGTGGTTCGCGCCGCACTGAATTTTTGAAACCCTGAGCTATTTGCAGTGAATGTCACAAAGGCTTTGTGTCACGAGCGATTCTCGCTTGAGCGATTTTGAGAAACGTTCTAGTGGTTTGTGGGGATCACGAGTCAGAATGGATGGGGAGGCTCTTGGCTCGCTCTGAATACATAGGTCCGGTGATGGGCCGCCAGCTAAAACCTAACGTCGTTTTCGCTTGGGGCGCTTTTCACCACTCGGTTTATTGGACGACGATAGAGGGTTCTTCGGATGGCTGGCCGATGACAGACCTTTCTGGGTGTTGTCGGCCGTGGGCTCAAGGCCAGCATGTCCACCCTGCTCTGCCGAATCGTTGCGACCGGTTGCCAATTCCTCCCCTTCCAAATTCAGCGGTACGTTCGCGCCAGCTATGGCAGCGCGACTCACTCCCGATCGATCCATCTTCGTCATCTCGCGTTGTAAAATCTTAAGTACCGTTTGCAAAAAAACGACAATCATGGGCCCCACTAAAATCCCCATGGGCCCCATGGCCGAGACGCCTCCTAAAACACTTAAAAGGGCGATCAACGGATGAATATTTGATTGTCCATGCAACACATAGGGCTTAATCAAATTGTCCACTGTGGAAACGACAGCAAATCCAAAGATACCCAACCCAATCGCAGCTCCGATTCGCAATTCCACAAAATACAACCACACGCAAACGGGGAACCAGACGGATGCTGCTCCAAAAAACGGTACCAGCGACATGCAGACCGTCAACATGGTTAACAAAAATACGTTATCGACACCCACCACAGCGAACCCGATACCCGCGAGAAGCCCTTGGGCCAATGCCGATAGTAGCGTGGCTAAAACCACCGCTCGACTCACACGATCGAATTCCTCGATAAGCTCTCGTTCATGATCGTCGTCGAGTGGGGAAAGGCCTCTCAACGCATCGATCATCTTCGGGCCGTCAAGAAAGAAAAAATACATGCTGATAACCATCACGACTAAACCCAGTAGGAGTCGACCTAAAAAGGCCGTTGTCGCCCCACCCAACGAAAACAACTGTTCTCTCAAAAACGTCGCCGTCGCCTTGCCGTAAACATCGATCTCTTCGCGCGTGGGATTGGCCAACAACTTCAGCCAAGCCCAAGATTTACCGCCACTGTAGGTCGTTTTAAAACTGTCAAAATCGCGCATCATTGCCCGCAATTGTTGATCCATGGTCAACACAATTTCCGGTTCCTCAATTGGCGATTCAGTCTCCACCTCAGATTCTTGATCAGCTGCGGCAGAAACAACGTCAGTCGCTTGCGGCTCGTCGGCAGGTTGCACCGGAGTTTCGCTGGTTTTTTTTGATTCCTCAGTCGGGGAATTCTGCTGCTCATCTAACGGATTTTGAAGTCGCTTTTGCTCCGCTTCCGCTACCGATTTGGCCGCCGCCTCCGCGGCAATTTCATTTAAGATCACCTCTCGCAAATGATCAATTTCGAATAAAAATCGCCCCCACAATTCCTCCTTGGATGGCGATGCAAAAATGGAGAAAGTTGCCTCCGCATCCGGATCCAGGCGGTTGGCAGGTAAACCGGCGCTTTCCATAAAACGCACGGCCGCACTGTCGGTCTGCTTGATGGCGCGCAGAGCTTTATCGCGATCTCCTTCTGCCACCGCAATCGAAACCTCCACCAGACGAGTTTCTAAGTCTCGCAATTCATCGACCGCCTCTAACGTCAATCCAGATGCATCCCGCAATTTCAAGGTTTGACTGATAACCGATTCGGGAGAAAAACGTCTCATCATTGTCTGGCCTTCTGTTGCCGCCAATCCAAATAAGACCGCCAGGGGAGTCAGCGCAAGCAGCAGAATGACGGCCGTTGTTAACAAGGCCGACAGGGTGCGATGCCTCTGAAGTTTAGCCAACATCCAAACATGAATCGGTCGAAAAATAACGACCAACAGCAACGCCAAAAACAACGGGACGAAAAAACTAGCCATCACCTTGTAAAAC
>JBGSIY010000301.1:0-3571 GCA_041742275.1 Pirellulaceae bacterium
ACTCTTGGATTCGTTAACTAAACTCCACCAGGGAGACTCCTGCATTGCACTCCACACCAAGGAGACTTTTGCACTGCGACGCCCTTATCGGTTATCTCTCGTCGTTCAACACCGGTGAGCCCCCGTTTAAAATCTCTGGTCGTTCGTACTCTACAAAACAAGGCAGCATACCGAAAGGTTGGCATCTTTGAAAGTCCTTGGTTGCACTGAGCCAAAACGGAGTTGCCCTGAGCCAAAACGCAGAGTGAAAGCACTTGGGAATTCGACTTGGTCTCCAAGTCGCAATCCGGTTTGGCCAATCGCTTCCGAAGAAACGGATCGTCGAACCGAGTGCCATCAAGTGAACGAATTGAATCATCACAACGTAATTTGACTACGTGTAACCCTTTTTCAATCGCTAAAATATACCAAGTGCCCCATTTTGCCTCAACAACAAATAGCCGGGAAAAACCTGGGGTAACGCTGGAATCCCAGGGAATTCCGAAGTTTCTTTGACCCTTTTCGGACAACCTTCATTGCCGGATGTCTTCGCGTCGGGGGGGCCCGGTCCCGATGACTCAATAGCCGCTGCTGCGTAAATGGACAATGTTTGGGCGTCAGGTCAGCCTGGTTTTGCCAGGGCTGCCAGGAATTTCCTGGACATATTGGGGCACGGCGTACCCCGGCAGTAACGCTTCGAGTTCTCTGGCAATTTCCCGTCCACGCGAAATGGGGACCTCAAAATGGCTTGCTCCGTGGACTCGATCTAATTGGTGCAGGTAATAGGGAATGATGCCCAGGTCCAGCAATCGCCAGGAGAGTGCCGCCAACGATTCGGTGGAGTCGTTGACGCCGCGTAACAATACACTCTGGTTGAGAAGAATCAGGCTGGGAACCGAACGAAGTCGCGCCGCGGCGCGGGCCACGGATTCGTCGAGTTCTTGGGGATGGTTGGAATGCAACACCACGGTGGGTTTCAATCGCGTCTCGGACAGAAGTGTTAACAAGTCGGGCGTGACTCGTTCGGGAATGACGATCGGCAGACGGGTATGAATTCTCAGTCTCTGAACATGTGGAATCGTTTCAATTTCTCGAATCAGCCAGGCCAGAGTGGCGTCGACGTTCATCAACGGATCGCCGCCGCTGACGATGACCTCACGAATGGTGAAGTCTTCGGCAATGTATTCCAAACTTTCAGTCCAATCGGGTTTACCGGCGGGAATCGATTCGTAAGGGTATTCGCGACGAAAGCAATAGCGGCAGTTGATCGCGCATGATTTAGCGGCAATCAATAATGCTCGACCATGGTACTTTTGAAGGACTCCCGGTGCGATCTCGGCGGGGATGTCTCCCGTAGGATCGGCTTGTGTGTCATTCTGACGGATCGTTTCTTGTTCCACCGGAAGGACTTGGAGCAGCAGCGGGTCGTGCCAATTGCCCTTTTGAATTCGGTCCAAAAAGGGGCGGGGAACAAAGGTCCTGAATTTCGCCTCGGCGGCCTGGCTGGGTACAACACGAGCCGATGGATGTGGCTGACGAGAGGAATCCGCGAACGAGGACGAACGGGGGATCGGTGCGTCGATTGGGTTGCCAATGGGCTGCGGCGGCGTGAGTTCGAGTGCAGCCAGCAACGTTTCAACGTCCCTAATGGACTCTTTCAGCTGCTGTTGCCAGTTCGTTGATGTGGCGGCGACAAGCGGATTATTTTGAGGTAGAATTTGCATCTCGGCCAAAATAGTGGTTTATAAGTGAAAAGTTAAGGGATAAATTTGTGGCAACGTTCAAAACAAGCGATTTTCGCAAAGGTTTAAAAATTCAAATCGACGGTGAACCCTATTTGATGACCGAAATGCAGTTCGTCAAGCCTGGAAAGGGGAACGCGCTCTATAAATGCAAAATGAAAAACCTGATTCGAGGCACTGTTCTGCAACGAACCTATAAAGGTGGAGATACGCTGGAGGCGGCCGACGTCGAGGAAACAGACGTCCAGTTCCTATACAAACAAGTCGAAACCTATGTCTTCATGAACTCACAAACTTTTGACCAGTACGAATTGACGGCCGACCAAGTCGATGACAACTGGAAGTATCTGAAAGACGGCATGCCTTGCCAAATGGTTTTGTTCAATGGTCTGCCGATTACTTTGTCCCCGCCGAACCACGTTGAACTGAAAGTCGAGTTCTGCGATCCGGGGGTCAAAGGCGACACGGCGACCAACGTCACGAAGCCTTGTAAGGTGGAAACGGGCGCTGAATTTATTTGTCCGAATTTCATCAACATTGGTGACGTGCTGCGAATTGATACTCGTACGGGTGAATATATTGAGCGGGTTCGCAACTAAAACAGGGTCCCGAAGTCAATTTATGTTTTATCCGTCAGCCGCCAAGCTCGCGTTTGCGCGGGCCTCCGGCTAAAGCTCAGTCGTATTCACGGATTTTGGTTCGGCGCTGATCGTATGAAATGACTGACAGATAGAGATCGGCGTGGAGTGTTCGGGGGCCATTCCTGGATTTATTCGTATGTGGCGACTAATTTGTCGGTATGCAATTGAAAACTTGGTCGCAATGGTCAGGAAGCAGAGTGCTTTCGAACCGACCTGCCTGGCAACTTCCTCTGGTGTTTGAAAGTAGGTTTCAGCATGCAAGTACAATTTTGGGGCGCTGCTCGCACGGTAACCGGTTCGATGCATTTGGTGAATGTCGGTGGTTATCGACTTTTGCTGGATTGCGGCTTGTACCAGGGGAATCGCAAGGAGGCCTACCACCGAAATCGAGACCTGCCATTTCGCGGTGATGAAATCGATGCGGTTGTTCTTTCGCATGCCCATGTGGATCATTGCGGCAATTTGCCTTCATTGGTAAGTAGTGGTTTCAAGGGCCCTATTTTTTCTACGCATGCCACGCGTGAATTGGCTTCGATCATGCTCCTGGATAGTGCTAAAATTCAAGAGTCAGACACGCGATACACGAACAAGAAAAGGGTTGCCGCTGGCAAGGAGCCGCTGTCGCCTTTGTACGGAACTCGCGATGCCGTTGGAGCATTAAATTTGTTTCGTGCGATTGGTTTCGATCAGTTCTTCGAAGTATTGCCTGGAGTGAAATGCCGCTTTCGTGTTGCCGGGCATATGCTAGGCGCTGCGATTGTGGAGATGAAACTGACCGAAGGAGATCATCATGTCAATCTTACTTTCAGTGGCGATTTGGGGAGAGTGGGACGTCCTATTTTGAAGGATCCCGAAACGGTGTTCGGCGCTGACTATCTCATCATGGAGGCCACCTATGGGGACCGCACTCATATTCTCGAGGACGATGCCGATCCTGTTTTGATCCGTCTGATCAATCGAGCTGTTGAAAACAAAGGAAAAGTCATTGTGCCGGCTTTCTCTGTCGGCCGCACGCAAGAGATCGTTTACAAAATGAACTTGCTGGTCGAATCCGGAAAATTGCCACCGATTAAGGTTTTTGTCGATAGCCCCATGGCTGTCGACGCGACCGACGTTTTTCGAGCCAACGTCGAGTGTTTTGATGAGGCAATGGTGCAGCGTATTTTGGAGGAAGAGGACAATGATCCTCTTAATTTTAAAAATTTGTTT
>JBGSIY010000302.1:0-5065 GCA_041742275.1 Pirellulaceae bacterium
TCAGAACGGTTACACGCCGACAGAGGGGATCCCGAAGTTGCGTCAACGACTTAAGGACTTAGTCGATTTACAACTGGGACCCAACGATCGTTCGGTTTTGGTGACGTCCGGGACCAGCGGCGGTTTGGTGCTGGCCATGCAAGCGATGATCAATCCGGGTGACGAAGTGATTTACTTTGACCCGTATTTCGTCATGTATCCCGCGATTATCGAATTGGCGGGCGGGGTAAGCGTACCCGTCAATGGCTACCCGGATTTTCGTTTGGATGTGAATCGTTTGCGCGAGCATATCACTGATCGAACCAAAATGATCATCGTCAATAGCCCCGGAAATCCGACGGGAGTGTGTTACACCGAAGCGGAAATCCAAGCGGTGGCCGAGTTGGCTGCGGAAAAAAACATTTGTTTGGTTTCTGATGAAATCTACAGTCGATTTGCTTTTGACGGCCCCCATATTTCCCCGGCCAAGTTCAATCCGGATACGATTGTGATTGACGGGTTTTCCAAATCACATGCCATGACAGGTTTGCGAGTTGGATACATGCATGGCCCCCAAGAGCTGATGGAAGTGATGGCCAAGCTGCAGCAATTCACATTTGTTTGCGCACCGGCTCCGGCACAATGGGCTGCGCTAACGGCATTGGATGTCGACATGCAGGGAGAGATCGATCGTTATCGCGACAAGCGGGATTGGCTGGTCAACGAATTGAGCTCGTACTATGAAATAGCACACCCGGGGGGAGCTTTCTACGCGTTTCCCAAATTGCCACGTGGTTCCGGTGAAGAGTTTTTGGGGCGAGCGATCGAAGAGAGCCTCTTGATCATTCCTGGGAAAATTTTTAGTCAAGTCGATTCTCATTTTCGAATCTCTTATGCCGTCGACGATCGCACATTGGAGCGAGGAATCGAGGCCCTGAAGAAGATCGCGCGGCGATAAACGGAAATGGGAGTGCTCGGGGTTGCCGCTTGGGTACTCGGCGTTGGTTTGACGTCGTTAAAAGTCTGCTTGCGACTCAGGCCGAGTTGACAATCGCGTCAGTACTAGTGCGACAGTACTAGTGCAACAGGAGCAACCCGACAGAGTTACCGAGTCAGCCTCGGCGGTTGTCTGCGCGCATGTTGGAAAAGCAACCTAATGGTGGCCATCGAAGACGTATTGTTGATAGGATCTCCTGCTTTTCTGTTGCTAAAAACGTATTTGCCAGTGATTAGATACGGTCTCGGGGCGTTGGAAACGGCAACTCAATTTGGCAGCGGCAGTTAATCTGGAGTTGTGTTTGGAAGTGGCCGAATATCGACGGGGACCTTTCGTGCCTGTTTCAGAAATTGGCAACGGAAAACATCATGATCGTTAATGATCATTCGTCGTTCGAAATGGGTCTGGTAGGGAGTCGCGGGATCAACGATCAGTGGTTCCTCGATATGTGGCCCATCCCATCCGGGGACTTGAAGGATTTCTTCGCAACCCGTCTCGTAATATTCTTGGACATCCGTCCAGAAATGGAAAGCACCTCCTGGAACCAAGACCCTTTCGGCCTGAATTGCCATCGCTTGGGAAACGACGCGTCGTTTGCGATGTTTGGCTTTCCACCAGGGATCGGGAAAATAAATGTGTAATGCGGCCACCGACTCCGGCGGGACAAATTCAGTTAAAAATTTGAGAGCATCACCGCGCAGCATCCGAGCGTTGTTTCGGTCGTGTTTTGCAAATCGGTAGGCCGAATATCTCGCGTACTTCTTGGCGATTTCGATACCCAAATAATTTCGATGCGAGTGAATGCCCGATTGGGTCAACAAAAAAAGTCCCTTGCCGGAGCCGACTTCGATTTCCAACGGTTGTTCGGATGGAAACCACGACTGAGGCAAAAAAGTTGACTCGAGTTCGCTCAATTCCCGGAAGAGGTGACTGTAAACGACCGAGCGATCCATTTTGGGAAGAATTCTGCGTCCCATGATTAGCAATAACCCATGACTAACAAGAACCTCGATCAGTAAATCTTAATCAACGCCGCAACAAAACGCTTCTTCGGGTGCCCCCCGTGCCGTTTGTAGTTTGCACGTTCGCAAGCGGTGCAGGATGGTTGAGAGTGCAGGACCGTCAGCCTAAGTCCAACGCCCGATGGTTGCTTGTATGAACCGCGGAAGCTTGTATGAACCACGGCATAAATCCAACTATTTAATAAACGGGAATCAGCCAAGCAGCGGACCACCAACAACGGGAATGGAACGATGAGAATGGAGCGTTGAGAGTGGAAAGGGCGACCAGCAGGCCCGACGCCAAATCTCGTGCCACCCAGATCGTTCGCCACCTAGCTCATTCAAGCGGTAAACTGTCGCAAAAAAACGAACATCCGGGTCGCCGCTTTTTCGCTCGCTGTGATACTCATGATCATCCTGTCCGAAAAAAACCGGCCCGAAATAAGTGGCGGGCGGTTGAGTGTCTTGAGTCGTCCAGAAATGAAACCCCAATGGGCTCAATAACGCCCCCATGGCCCGTCAACCGCGGTAGCCATTAGGTTTTGACTTTACGTCGTTTGGCTTTTTTGGCTTTGGCGTTTGCAGGGCGTGCGCCATGGTTTGCTTTTTTCAATTTTCGATGCGGTTTCGCCATCTCAACTTCTCCGTTACTAGAACACTAAACTCTCGTCTGAACCATCGCCGGACAAAAAAACGGCGTTTGAACCATCGCCGGGCAGAAAACCGGTACTTGGGTCAGGTATGATAGTCAAAAGGGGGGCTGACTAACAATCCCACCGAGGCAATTCACCGCATTTTCCCCCGAAAATTTCGTTAATTCACGGGAGCGGCGGTCAATTGAATGAGTTTCTGCAATAGCGATTGGGCGGCCCCCGATGCGATCGCTTCCTCGGCCAGTGACAATCCTTCGCGATAATCTGTGGATTGTCCAGCAACCGTCAGTGCAACGGCAGCGTTAATTTTTACGATATCCCTGGCGGGGCCCGGGCGGTTTTCGAGGACACTGGTAATGATTCGGGCACTTTGTTCTGGGGAATCGACGACCAAAGGGTCCAGGGCCTGTCTGGCGATTCCTAATTGTTCGGGTTCTAAAATTTCTTCATAAATCGTACCGTTCTCGATCCTCGACACTTGTGTTGGGCCGGCCAGAGAAACTTCTCCGATGCCTCCCTCACCGTGAACCACGAACGCCCGTTGGGTTCCCAATTCACATAATGCCTCTGCAACCCGAACCCTTGTTTCACCTCGGCCGACTCCCAGGAGCTGGAAAGGGGCGTTGGCGGGGTTGCACAGAGGCCCCAGGAGATTAAAGATCGTGGGGTGCGGTAGGCTGCGCCGGACTCCCATGATGCGTCGAACGGACGGATGAAACAGGGGAGCGAAGCAAAAACAAACCCCCAGATCGTTTAGGCAGCGTTGAACGATTTCGATGGGAGCCATGATGTTGACGCCTAGGACCTCCAGGACGTCGGAGGAACCACTTTTACTGGTCGAACGTTTGTTACCATGCTTGGCCACCGCAGCACCGGCCGCTCCACATACCAAAGCCACAGCAGTGCTGATGTTAAAAGTATTGGCTCCGCCCCCTCCTGTCCCGCAGGTGTCGATCACGTCGGTTCGGTGCGTTTGAATTGGAGTCATAAATTCCCGCAGAGCCGCCGCGGCGCCGGCGAGTTCATGGGCCGTCTCGCCTTTGAGATGCAGTTCCGTCAGAAAGCTCGCCGATTCGATATCGTTGGCCTCACCCAACATCATGGCTTGGACGATCGCGTGCATCGTCGGGGCCTCCAGATGTTCGCCGGCCTGGATCCGACAAATTGCTTGATCGAACAACTCGTTACAACGACTATTCTCGCTAAATTCAGACATGTTTGGCTACTAGTAAGGACAACTAAACCGATATGGAGAAGAGGGGTACTTGCGAATTTTTTTCTTGAGCCTGTCGAAACGAACGTCTACAATTCTGTTCAACGCGAGGCAATTCCCTTTTTTTTCTCGTAAACGAACTTTTCAGGTTAAAACGGCATGGTACGTAAGATCATTGTAGACAGCGATATGGGAACCGACGACGCCACGGCACTGGCGATGTTATTGTTCCATCCTGGATTGGAAATCCTCGCATTGACGGCCACCGAAGGCTGTGTTTCGGCAGAACAGGCGAATGAAAACCTGCAAGTGATTGTGAACGAATTGGACCCACCGCGATACCCTCGCTTGGGGATGGCGTCGCTGACACCCAATGCGCCCCCAATCAACACACAATATCTTTACGGAAACGATGGCTTAGGTAATTCGAACTTCAAAGTCCCCGATAAACAGCATTTGTTGCCAGCGGAAAAGGTGATCATCGAATGCATTCGAAAAAATCCGGGTGAGGTCACTTTCGTGGCCTTGGGCCCCAATACGAATCTGGCGAATGCGATTCGTCGTGATCCGGCGATCGCCGAAATGCTTGATCGGGTGGTGATCGTGGGGGGGAGTGTTTCAGGAATTGGAAATATCACTCCTATGGCCGAATTTAATTTTTTCTTTGATCCTGAAAGTGCGCGTCAGGTCATCCATTCTCGGACAACCAAGACGTTGGTTCCGTTGGATGTCACGAGTCAACTGCAATTTGGCCTCGATCTATTTGATCACTTGCCCAGCGAGTCGACTCGGGCCGGAGCGTTTTTGCGAAAAATTTTACCGTTTACTTTTCGGGCCTTTCGCCAACAGTTGGGACAAGAGGCCATTACGTTAAACGATACGGTGGGTGCCGTCGCCGTACTGGCTCGGGAAATTTTTGAGTTCGAGGAAATGTGTTGTGACGTCGAGACCAATGGTGAGTTGACACGGGGCGTCGCCGTTTTTGACCGTCGAGCGCTGCCCGATTCTCGCGCTAATCTGGAAGTGGCCTCAACCGTTGACCACGCCTACCTACGCTCCACGATCCTACGCTCGCTGGCCAGTGCAGGTGCCACACATTGACTTCCGGCAAGGACTTCCGGCAAGGACTTCCGGCAAGTTGGGACTCGGAGCAAGGTGCCACGGTATTGCGGTCAGCATTGGCGTACCGGGTGTTCCAACAAAATGTCCCGAATGATAAGGG
>JBGSIY010000303.1:0-4512 GCA_041742275.1 Pirellulaceae bacterium
GAAACAGGACAAATTTGTTGAGGCCGTGGAAAAGGCCTGCCATATTGCCGTCAAATTGCGGGACTATGGCGTGCGTAAATACGGAGTCGTCCGCATCGATTCCGCCGCCAGCACGTCAGCATGGTTGGCAGATCCACAAAAAAACCAAGAAGAGATTGCCGCAACGTTCCGGCGTGCCGCCGAAGTCGCCCAAGCACACGGAGAACGCCTCGCGGCCGAAGGAGAAATCTGCTGGGGTGGCATGCACAGTTGGGTGGACATGGTCAAACTGCTGGAAATGGTCAACATGCCGCAAACACTAGGCTTTCAAGCGGACTTGGCCCATACCTATTTGTACCTATTGGGGTACAACGCACCCGAACATGCCCTCTTGCAGGAAGGCTATACAGAAGAAGAGTTCTGGACCGCCTACAAAAAAATGACCGACGCCTTGCGCCCCTGGACCATCGACTTTCATGTCGCCCAAAACGACGGTTCCGTTCACGGTTCCGGTTCCCATGACAAAACAGGTCGCCATTGCCCCGCCGATGACCCTAACGGAAAACTCGACGTCGTCGCTTGCTCCGGCTATTGGCTGGAAGGTGCGGCGACGCGTGGCATCCAACATATCTGCTGGGATGGTTGCATGTTCCCCAATGAAACGCTCATGAATCAAGAAACCTGGAATCGCATCCTGGCGTTAATGATCCAAGTCAGAGACACCCACGGTTGGCAGTAGCCGGGGTTGGTTTAACAGGAGTCCGGGTTGGCAGCAATCGTGAGCGTGTCCCCCAGGCTCGCCTGTCGATCAAGTCGATTCGGCAAAAAAATGACGTCTGAAAATAAAGAACGCGGCACCGAGCAGGCATAGCGCGGCCCAAAGGTAATCCCAAGTCAACTTTTCTTTCATATACCAGATTGCAAAGGGCACGAAGACGGACAGGGTGATGACCTCTTGTAACATTTTCAATTGGCCCAGCGTCAACACCTGGTGGCCAATCCGGTTGGCTGGGACCTGCAACAAATATTCAAACAGAGCGATCCCCCAACTGGCGAGAGCCGCAATCAACCAAGGGCGACCGTTTAAATTTTTGAGATGCCCATACCAGGCGAACGTCATGAATACATTGCTGCAAGTCAGCAGCACGATGGTCAACAAATAGGGACGCATAAGGGCTCAACAAAGTTTGTAAGTCGATTCGCTGTCAACCAGTTGATCGCGAGAAATCACAGGCAGTCCCATTCTATAAATGAATCGCCCATTCCCAAAGAGCCATTCTTTACCGCGCCGTTGGAGTAAAGCCTTTTAGGCTGACGAATTTGAAAAGACTCTCAACATAATGCCGACGGTGAACCAAGATAAAACACCCTGCGCCCCTCCTGTCGTCGCTTCGCGACTTGCTCTGTTTGTCCGTACGGTTCCCCGGACTCGCGTCCGGGGCTGTAACCTGTCATCGCTTCGCGATTAGGAAACGCCAACGTGGCAAACAAACAGACACATAAACACACAAACAAACAACACGATCATTCTTTTTCAATCGAAAATTCCACGGGAGACTCAAACACCAGCATCGGCACGGGCATCAAATACTCTGTTGCTCGTTTCAACTGCGGACGGCGGCAACGATTCAAATGAAACTGTCGAGGCTCCTCGCGACTGAGGCACAATCCCAGAACACGATCAGTACCCATGAAACGAATCGGGCTAACCACACGCCGAGTTCGCCCCCCTTTGGAGTCACAATATTCGAATTCAACCACCCACTCGTCCGAATCCTGCATCGCTTGCCGCAACGCCCGCCGCAACTCCAGCATTTCACGATTGCTGACGGGCGTAAAAGCCTCGACTGCCTCACCCCGCGCACCCTCCTCACACGGTTTGGCCGGGGCCAACCGTCGGTTTGTCACTGTTTCGTTGTCGATCATAACTGTCATTATTGCTCTCCTCAATGCCTACGTTGGATGGGGTTATTATTCGCAATGGAGAGGACACCTTAGGTCAAAGCCTGTCCGACTTCCGAAAAAAATCGGCTTTTACCCCGCTGACGGATGCCTTCGCGAAAATTTCAGGAATTATTTTTTTCTTCCGGCGCAATAGAGCGGCCTCTAGAATCCACTATTTACGGGCTGCTCCGTGAATGGATCGTACTGCTGGCGTTTTTGTTATGACCGTCATATTTGACAAGAATTGCAAAGTTTATCGTTGGTTGTTCTAACAGGCAGGGCCGCCCGATTATGATAGGAGGCAGAATTGTATTCCGAAAAACATGCCTTTCCGGTTGCTGTCGGACCCGAAAGCCTCTCGGTCTCAAGCCCTTTTAGATCAAGACAAATGAAACCTGCTTCCTTTTTTGGCTTAATTTTGCTGTCGTTGGCAGCCTTCGCAGGGGGGTGGTACGCCAGGACAATCAATCCAGAAATGTCCTTTCTAGAAACTCCATCGCCCCTGGTTGAATCGACACCCGCTGCGCCCCAAAAAGTTGTGGCCCAAGGCCGCATCGTGCCTCGGGGTGGAATCGTCAATATTATCGGGTCACCCGGACAACGCATCGAATCCATTCTGGTTACCGAGGGGGACACGGTCGTCGAACAAGAAACGGAACTCGCGATCATCAGCGGTTTGGCCGCGTACCAAATCCAAGCCGAATTGTCCGAAGCTCAAGCCGCTGACGCTCGCCGTGAACTGGAACAAAAAGTTCTGGCCGCTGAAAATAATGTCCTTTCAGCAAACAACGCTCTCCAATTGGCCGAACTGCAATTGACTGAAACTCAATCGGCTCTGGACGTTTCTGTGGCTACAAAACAATTGGCGGCTGCCAAAGAAAAAATCGAACGACTCCAGTCGCTCTCCAGCGATCCTCAAACCCAACGATATATAGCAACCTCTCAGCTGTCAGATCAACAACTTTCGATTGAACAAGCTCAATCGCAACTTGATTTAGCCACGCGTCAACAACAGGCAGCGCTACAAGCGGCTGAACTCAATGTCGAACTGGCTCAAAAGACAGTCGCAGCCGCTGAATCCTCACTGGACGCTCTCCGCCAAGTCCAGTCGGAAAATCGTACGGCCGAGCTCTCACAAAAGTTAGCCAACCAACAGGTTTCCCTCGCACAAATTATCGCCCCCATCAACGGAACCGTGTTGAAAATTCATAGTAAGCCCGGCGAAAGCATTACCAACCTCCCGTTAATGCAAATCGGCGACCTATCGCAAATTGAGTGTTTAGCCGAAGTTGTCGATCGACTGGTTCCGTCGTTAACGATCGGTCAAACGGTCAGTATATCAAGCCCCGCACTCCCTCATAAAATTTCCGGCCGAGTCACGCACATTGGTCGAATGGTCGGCCCGGGCACACTCATGGACCCCAGCCCATTGGCGCTCGTGGATCGCAAGACCGTCGAGGTGCGAATCGCCGTTGACCCCGCCAGCGCTGATGTTGCTAAACGCTTGATCAACTTGCAGGTGGCCGTGGAAATTGACATTGATTCAACCCTCCAGAAGTTACCTCCAGATGGCACACCACCGACAGCAAGCGGTTCCGATGAGGAGTAAAATGATACTGCCGAGCCTTGCGATTCCTGAGCTATCGGCGACGATTTCCACAGAATGAGTGAACTCCATGCGAACCAACTTGGCTTTGCTCAACATCTTGCATAGCCCTCCGAAAACGCTCTTGTCCGTTGCCGGAATCGGGGTCGCGATCCTCTTGATCTTTATGCAATTGGGTTTTCGAGGTGCCGTGGAGAACACGGCTACGAACATTTACAGCAAACTGGATTTTGACATCCTTTTGAGATCCGTAGACTACTTGCATTTCGTCGATTCTAATCGCATCGACCGAAAATTTCTGGACGACGCTGCAGGCATCGCCGGCGTCGACCAGGTCAACTGTTTGAATGTCACCATCGCCAATTGGCGAAATCCCCAAGGGGAGATGAAAGGGATTCTTCTTTTGGGGGTCGACCCCTCCGCTTCACCATTCCGTGATCATCGCGTGGATCAAGCATTTTCTGCGTTGACCTCACGAAATTCTTTGTTAATTGATCGCCAGGCTCATCCTGAATTCGGCCCGCTGAATGAAAAACGGTTCGCCGAAACAGATGTGAATCGGCGATTCGAAGTTGCCAGTCACCAAATGGAGATTGTGGGATTGTTCGACTTAGGCGCCGGCTTGGCCGCCAATGGCGCCGCGATTGTCTCGCTGAAGACGTTTGAAACATTGGACCCCACCAGTTCCAGTCACCGCGTCGCCTTCGGGCTAATAAAATTAAACGAAGGTGAGTCTGCTGAAGAAATGGCTAGAAAACTGCAATCTCGTTATCGCCTCTCCCCGAGTGAAACGAGCATTGAAGTTTTGACTCGCGACGAAGTCATCCAATTTGAACTCGATCGTTGGCTAGGTGAAACGCCCATCGGCTTCATCTTCACCTTGGGTGTCCTGATTTCTCTCGTGGTCGGCGCAGCCATCGTCAATATGGTTTTGGGAAATGACGTCGCCAGTCGCTTGCATGAATACGCCACGCTGCGGGCGA
>JBGSIY010000304.1:0-1763 GCA_041742275.1 Pirellulaceae bacterium
GGTGCGATACAGCGTCTGTTTGATGGCAATCACACTCGGATCGTGAGCAGCTTGTTCCAAAAAATTCACAACGGGATCAAAAGTCTGGTAGGGATGAAAGAGCAAAATGTCTTTCTCGGCGATGTGATTGAAGATCTCAATCGTATCCGAAATTCCGGGGAGTGAGATGGGGGGCCAATCTTGCGCCCGCAATTCTCCGTAACCGGGGAGTGCAGCGATGGCAAACAAGGCACTGAGGTCCAAGGGTGCCAGGGCGATGTAGGTATCCGCATCGGTTACACCCAACATCCGCATTAAAAAATCCCGCATGGCTGGACTTGCCGTATCAGCGATCCTCAACCGCACGCATTGACTTTTCTCCCGAGAGTCCAAAAACTGTTGCATCTCGGATACGAAATCATCGGCATCATCATCCAGTTCAAAATCAGCGTTGCGCGTGACGCGGAGTGCCGTCCATTCTAGGACCTTTTCAGAAGGGAACAGATCCTCGATAAACAATCCAATCACATCTTCGATAAACACATATTCGACGCCGGATTCCGAGGGGATCACAACCACTCGTGGCAGGCTGGTGACCATCGGGATCAATACAAATCGTTCGCTGGGTTTCGCGGGAAATTCATTTTCGTCGGGGGCGTTGGCTCGATGGATATTGCTGAGACGATTATTTTCGCCTGCTTCTATTCGCACGCAAATACACAACCTTGCTCCTTTTAAAAAGGGGAAATGCTGTGGATCACCGATGGCAATGGGCGCAATACTGGGCACGATTTCATTCTTGAAATAGCGACGCAGGTATTGGAAACTCGAATCCTTCAAGTCCTCAGTCACTAAACGAACAATGCCCACCTCGGCTAACGCCGGATCAAGTTCGTCCAGCAGACAACGATCCTGCCGCTCGTTGAGTTCCAGAATGTGCTCGCGAATGAGCGCCAATTGCTCATCGACGGTAAAGCCAGCCGCGTCAATCGACCGGTTCTTTCGTTTCGATGCCAGTTTCAGGCTTCCCACCCGAACCATAAAAAATTCATCGAGGTTGGTAGACGTAATCGCCAAGAACTTGACTCGCTCCAGCAGCGGAACCTTTGGATTGCAGGCTTGTTCCAATACCCGGCGATTGAACTCAATCCAACTGAGTTCGCGATTAAAAAACTTGGAGTCGGACTTAACTTTTGTTTTATTCATAACGAGTATTAACTAACGAGACTTGGACCCCAAACAGGTCTTCTAACATTTGACTGGCCTTCAGCACCTCAGCATGCTCAATGGAAAGCTCGCTGGAACTATCAACGGCAATCCGCAATTCATTTTTTTTGATCGAGCATTCGACAGTCTCGATCCGTTGGGAGCGAGTGACATCGAGTGCAACAGCGATTCTCAAAATGGCCGATAACTTTGCCACCAGCACACGCTGTTCACGATTGAGTGTGGCGTACCCCTCATGACTCGGTTGTGGCGTTGCCCGGCGGTGGTAACGGGTGACCAGAGCGACTAAAAGCAGATCGTTTGTATTGATACCAAAAAATTCCGAATTGCGAATCAAGTACATGGAATGTTTGTGATAACTTCGCACACTGACAAACAACCCGACTTCATGCAACAGGCTGGCCAAATGGAGCACCAGTTTGTGCCGAGGATCGATACCTAAAAACTGATTCAACTGGTCAAAAATCTGACAGCCCAGAAAGGCGACGTGCGTCGCGTGTTGATTGTCAATCTGATATTTTTCTCCCAGACGCTCGGCGCTACGGATGATTTGGCTC
>JBGSIY010000305.1:0-6489 GCA_041742275.1 Pirellulaceae bacterium
ACCTTGCCCGACCTCGAAGCCACCGGCCTGGGTACCGATATCTGGCAGGCGCTCCGCCAAACTCTGGACGATACCAAACGCCTAGTGGGGATCGTGTTGATCAGCGAAGGCCAACATAATGGCAGCGAAGATCCCGTGGAAATCGCCAAACTCGCCCGGGAGCGCGACATCCCGATCTTTGTGGTCGGCGTCGGTGACCCCGTTCCCGAACGCAATCTGGCCGTGCAGCAAATCAATATCGCCGCGCGCGGTTACATGAACGAACCCTTTTTTATCGAAGGCGTTTTGCAGGCCAGCCTCCCCCCCGAAGACCCACTACGGAGTGAATCGCTCAGCGTAACCCTGCTGCAACAACGACTCGATCCCCGCACCGGAAAATTGGGCGAGCCCGAACCGGTTGAGACCAAGGCCACGCCGCTGCCCGCAACGGGGAACCGCATTCGCGTCCAGTTTTCGCATACCGTGGAGGAACCTGGCAAGTTCGCTTACACGATTCGCGCCAGCGAACTTTCCGGCGAAACCAATTCCGGTGACAACGTCGCTACGTCGTCGGCGATCGAAGTTGTCGATCAAAAAATTCGCGTTCTGCTGATTTCCGGACTCCCCAACTGGGATTATCAACAACTCTATCGCGTCCTCCAACGCGACTCCACGATCTCGGTCAGCTGCTGGTTGCAGTCGATGGACGAAACGCGTCAACAGGACGGCGATGAACCGATTGTGGAACTCCCCCGCACCCTTGAGGATCTCGGGCAGTACAACGTGGTCGTGATGATTGACCCCAATCCCGAAGAGTTCGATGCCGAATGGATTGCGATGCTGAAGGAGTTCTGTCGCCTCAAGGCCGGGGGGTTGATCTACATGGCGGGCCCTCAGTACTCGGCGGAATTCCTGACCATGAATCGCCTGGCGGGATTCAAGGATATTTTGCCCGTTCGGTTTGGGGATGCCAATTCCATCGCCGCGTCCCAGGTTATCGCCGATGCCACGGGGGATAGTGGCGGCGGTATGCAATTGGTCAGCTTCAACCTTGAACATGATATTATGAAACTCAGTGAAGAAACGGCGGCCGTCCAAAACATCTGGGCACAAATGCCCGGCTTCGCTTGGAATTTCCCCACGCTCGCCGCGAAACCCACCGCCCGTGTCTTGCTCGAACGGGGCGATCAACCCAGCCTCGAGGGGAACCAACCCATGCTGGTCGACGGGCGATTCGGGTCCGGGACAGTTCTTTACTTTGGGTTCCAAGGTACATGGCGTTGGCGCCAGGTCGGATTGCAGGCCCAATATTTTAATAGCTTCTGGATTCAAACCATTCGCTACTTGATCGAACACCGTTCACTCCAGGGCAACCGTCGCGGTTTTGTCGATGCCGATCGCACGGAATACGAGTTGGGGTCCTCCGTGCTGCTATTGGCCAATCTCGTGGACGAAGAATTCAAACCGGCACAGGACGAAGCGATCAATGCGATCGTGACCGACGAAGATGGACGGCAACAAAAGATTTCTTTGCAACGTGTCCCCGGCCAAGAAGGCAAATACGAGACGAATTTCAAGGCGACACGGGTCGGCAGTTTCACGGTCGCTCTCGATATGGCTACCGATGCCAACAAAAATCTGTTTGAACCCGCGACCTTTCGTGTCACGCCCCCTACAATTGAAACAGCGGCCACTTGGCGGAACGAAAAACTTCTCCGCGATATCGCCGAACAATCCGGAGGTAAATATTTTTCCATCGAAGACTTGGATCAAGTTGCCGCGGTGCTCCCAGACCTGGAAAGCCGCATCGAATTTGATAGCCCCCCCCAACCCCTGTGGGATTTGAACCGCTGGTTGCGGGGCCTGGCGTTCCTGTTCCCCGTCCTCTTGTTAACGATCGAGTGGGCCCTGAGGAAATGGTACAAACTTTTATAATTCGCGGATCGTGAACCGCTCAAAACGCGTTTCAACAGCACCTTGGTTTTAAAAAATCAACAAACACAATTCAACACCATCAACGATAATTCGGAACCGGCATGACGACAGTGGATTCAGCTCAACAGGCCAGCCAAGTGATCAATTCTCGCTTGACCCAATTGCGGGGTCAGCTGCGTCGTTGGATCGCCGTGGATGGACTGGGGCGTTGGCTCTGGTGGACTCTCGCTATCTTGGCCGCGGACATGGTTCTGGATCGCCTCTTCCGGATGGACTTGGCCCAACGCGGCATCGTGCTCGGGATCATGCTGGTCATCTCCGTCGTCTTGTGGGTTCGCCGCGTAGGCTGGCCGCTGAGCCGTCCGATCTCCAACGAACGACTGCTAATGCAGGTCGAGGGGCGCAACCCCCACTCGCGTGAAAGCGTGATCACGACCTTCCAACTCGCCCAGCAAACCGATTTTGCCGCCCGTGGTGTCTCCCCCAGTTTGGTCGAACGGACGCTTGCAACGGGTTTGCAAAACGCCCAACAAATCGATTTTGGCAACGTCCTTGACCTTGAAAAAAACAAACGCAACCTCCTCGTCTTAACAGCCGCTTTGATCGCCTCCCTCGCCCTGGCGATCGGAGTGACCCAAGTCGACTTTTTGCAGACCTGGTTCCGTCGCAACTTGCTGTTAACCAACGACCAATGGCCCCAAGCGACCTATCTCGAGCTGATCGGTGCTGTTGATGGCAAAATCATCGTCCCCCGCGGTGCCGATTACCGACAACTGGTCGAAATCACCGCCGACAGTCGCGTGGCTAATGTCGATGTCACGTTGGAAATGGAGTCGGCTAGCGGCACGTCGTTCCAAAAAATGAAACCCACTGGACGCGCCTCCGGTCGTGAATTTGGCTTCGTCTTCCACAGCATCGCATCGGAATATCGCATTCGCGCTCGCGGCGGTGATGGACTGACCGATTGGGTTCAGTTGGAACTGGTTGAGCCCCCGGCAGTGATGGAGATGAACTTGGTGGCGGAATTGCCGGCCTACACGGGCCAAGATCCCCAGATGTTCTCCGGCAGTGGGCCCCATCGCCTCCTGACCGGCTCGCTCCTGCAACTGACGGTGACGACCAACAAGCCTGTGGTTCACTGTCGTGTCACTCAAGACGAAACAGTCTACGAACTGGCGGCCAACGATGCCACGCGACAAACGTTTCAAATTCAACTCGGTCAGTCGACGGGCGGCGTTGTCGGGGGCAAATACGATGTGACGTTGGTGGATGACACCGAACTGAATAACCTCCGCGATTTCTCCTTCACACTCCGCTTGACCGAAGACCGTCCCCCCGTCGTCCGCGCGAAACTCCTCGGCATCAGCGGTTTGATCGTTCCCCGCGCTTCGGTCCCCGTCTCGTTTACTGTCGAAGACGATTTTGGCTTGACTCGCCTCGGTTTTGAAACCAGTTGGACGGCCGAAACAACTGAAGGCGCCAGCGCTCTGTCCCTCCCCATCAAACAGTGGGGGACCCTTCCCCCCGTTCCCGATGAATCGGATGTCGCCGTTTTGAATGTCGAACAACTCAAACTGCCTCCCGATACCAGTTTGCGGATCGTACTGGCAGCCGATGACAACCAAGTCCCCACGCCAGGGACCGGTTCCAGTCGCGAATTCCTCCTGCGAATCGTGACCGAAGAAGAACTTCGCGCCGACTTGCTACGACGCGAAATCGAACAGCGCAAGTCGTTTCAACAAGCCTACGACGCTCAGTTGGAACTGATGAGCGAGGTCAAACAACTCCTCGCCACCTCACCGGAAAACCTCACCTCCGACGAGATCAACAACCAACGACAATCGAAATTGGTGAACCTCTATCGCGTCCAACGTGGCGTCGGGACCAGTGTCGACCTAGTCGCACAACGCTTCGAAGAATTTTTGGTCGAGGTCCAAAATAATCGCCTCGACGAAGAACTCGCCGAGCAAAACCCCGAACGCACTCTCACGGCTCGCTTCGATAATGAAATCATTCAACCCATCCGCGCCATGGACGAAGAACTGATCTCGGTGGCCGCCCGTAATATTGATAACTGCCAACGCAATGTCGCCGACCCCTCGGCATTCGCCCAATCAATCAACGACACCACAGTTGTCCAAGAAGCCATCTTGGCCAAAATGCAAGAAATCATGGCCTCGATGGAATCGTCCGAGAGTTTCCAAGAAGCCGTGAATCGTCTGATGGAAATCAAACGCATCGAAGAATCCCTGAAAAAACAAATCGACGCCCAAGGTGACACAAAAGGCATCTTCGACGACGATTAAGACGACAGCGCCAGCGCGTTGGTCGTAATTCCCAGTAAGTTGCCCGCGACCAACCAATAACTAAGAACTAAGAACTAAGAACCAAGAACTAAGAACAGCGCAGCTACACCATGAATCGAATCTTAACTTTTCGCTCGAATCCCCTCGCATGTGGCAACACCTCGCGTCGAGATCGGTCCTATTTTCACATCAGTCGATTCGCCTACATCCTATTGGCCTTCGTCTGCCTCGCCCCCCAAATCGGCTGGGGACGCCCCCAAGACGAAGACCCCAAACGGAGTCTCCTGGGTGAACGCCAACGTCTGGTCGAACGGAAAATGGCCGAACTTGAAAGCAAGTTCACTACCATCGCCCAACAACTGGCCGAGAAAGAACCGGAACGCGCCGAGAGATTGATCAAGGCCTATCAGATGGCCAAGGAAACGTTGCTGACCGAAAAAATGGCCGAAGCCTCGCGTTTGCTGGACCAAGGGAAATCGGCCGAAGCCCAACAGACCCTGGACGAAGTCATCGCAGCTCTCGAAGAACTTGTGCGTCTCCTCGTCGACCAACGCTCCCCCGAACTCGATAAAAATCAAGAAATGAAAATGCTGGAACAATGGAAAGAAAAAATCCAACAGCTTCAGCAAGAACAGAAACAACAGACTCGCGAAACCGACAATGTAGCCAACCAAGACGACGCGGCCGAACGTCTCGAAGCTCAAATCAAGGCGGTTAAGGAATTGATCGAAAAGCAACGCCAGGTCATGAAGGAGACAGAGGACAAGGCCGGCGAGGGGCTGCGGGCGATGGACAAAGTCGCCGATCAACAATTTGACATCCGCCAACAAACCGAAAAACTCAAAAACGAAATCCGCAACCCCGACGGTGACGAACAAGACAACAACGGCATCCCCTCGCCCGACTCCGGTGATCCCCAACAAACACCACCCAAAGAAAACCAACCCGGCGCCGGCGGACCTCCCGCCAAACCCGGTGAAAACCCCAAACAATCCGAAAAAACCGGTCCTCCTGGCGAAAAACAAACGGGCGAAAAACAAAACGCCCCCCCCGAGCAACAAAACAAAGAATCGGATGCCAACGAAAAATCCGATCCCCAAAACCCGCCCGGCAAACCCGGCCAGCCAGGCCAACCCGGGCAGGATAGCCCGCCAGGTCAACCCGGCCAACCGGGCGAACAAAATCAACCCAGCCAACCGGGCGATCCGCCCAAGGCACCACCTACACCCGCGCCACCCCGACCCGGCGAGCAACCCCTAGAAAAAGCTGCCGAACATCAACAACGCGCGGAAGAAAAACTGGCGACCGGCAAGGCCGAGGATGCTCAACGTCAACAGGAACAAGCCCTGAAGGAACTTGAGGCCGCACAACTGGAACTGGAAAAAGAAAAACGCCGCATCGCTTCACTCCCCCCCGAGGCCCTGAAACAACTGGCCGAAGAGCAACGCCGTATGCGCGAAAAAGCCATGGAGATCGCCCAAGAAATGAAGGACGCGCCCAAACCCAAACCGGCCGATCCCAACGCCGAACAACCCCAACAACCTGGCCAACAATCAATGGATCAGGCCGGTGACTCCATGCAACAGGCCGCCGATAAAATGGAACAAGAACAAGGCGAAGAGGCCAAACAAGAACAAAAACAAGCCGAAGAGAAAATGCAAACCGCGCTGGACGAAATCGAAGAACGCCTCAATCAACTCCGCGAGGAAACCCGCGAAGAAAAATTGGCGCGGCTCGAAGCCCGCTTTCGCGAAATGCTCGATCGACAAAAGGTCGCCAGCTTGATGACGACCGAATTAAACGACAAACAAATCGGACTCGGCGCCCTCGAACGACGCGACGAATTGGTCCTCCTCCGACTTTCCACCGAAGAAGCCGAAATTAGCGAACTGGGTCAACAGGCTTACGATCTGCTACTTGAGGACGGAACCAGCGTCGTGTTCCCCGAAGTTGTCCAAATTCTTCGCGATGATTTGGATCGAGCCAGTGCCCTATTGGCCGAAAAACGAACTGACCAGTTGACCCAATTGGTACAACGCGAAATTGAATCTAGCCTCGAAGAATTGATCGATGCCCTGCAAAAAGGGAAAAATAAGGGCTCTGGAGGGGGCGGCGGGGGCGGCGGGGGCGGAAAACAACCATTGCTTGAGAAATCCGCAGAACTTAAAATACTAAGAGTCTCCCAAAGACGGATCAATAGACAAACCAAACAGTTCGATTCCATTAAAGCCGAAAGAAACGTCGATAATCAATTGGAACAGGCCATCCA
>JBGSIY010000306.1:0-1847 GCA_041742275.1 Pirellulaceae bacterium
AATGAACCAAATGCCAATCATCGGGATAGCCATCGGTTGAAGAATATTGACACATCGGAGAAACAGCGATCCGATTTCTTAAAGTGATTTCTTTCAACCGAAACGATTCAAAAAGTCTTGCCATAGCCGCTAAATTACCTAAGTCGTGTTTAAAAATCTATTTTTGTAGTGCGCACAGTTTACAACAAGGAGCATTGTTTGCGAACCAAGCACTGTTGTAAAACCGGCCCAGATGAACGAGCGTAACATGAATTTGTAGTGAACGTAAACGCGGCGTCAGCCTCGCGTACAAACGAATGCGATCATTCTAGAGACCGGCCAGACGTTTGGTTTCCTGAAGACTGCGCAGGCCAGCGGAGGCGCCAATGCCTGTAACACACAGGGCGCCGGTCGCTGCCGCTAATTTCGCGGCACTTTCCAGCGAATAGCCATTCAATAATCCGACCATAAGTCCTGCATAAAACGCGTCACCGGCTCCCGTGGTGTCGACCACTTCCCCCGGCGGAACAATTGCGGGAACCGCCAAATAGTCGCCGGCTCGCGGACTGACCAAGGCACCTTGGGCGCCGAGCTTGACGCCGAGCAAACCTGGAGCTCCCATTTTGCGAAAAGAATCCAGAATCTCGCGGGGCTGATCCACACCGGTTTGAGCACATGCTTCGGTTAGGCTGGGAATATAGATATCCAAATAAGGCAGAATCGAACGCAATGGTCCGGGTTCACCTCCCGAACCAGCCGAATCCATTGCCGTCAAACAACCTGTCTCCCGAATCGCGGCCAACACCTCCGGTAGGTCGGGCTCCAAGTCCGGCAAAAGCGAATAATAACCAATCAATGCCGAACGACTTTGGGCAAACAATGCCATACGAGACATGAAAAAGTGTCTGTTTAATCGTTGAGGCGCGCCGGGATGGTGAGCAAAACTTCGCTGCCCGGTGGAGTCGATCAGCACCACGGTCGTACTGGTCGTGCCCCCCGGACTCACAACCAAATGCTGAAGATCAATTCCTTCTGAACCGAGTCGATGGCGAATGATCTGGGCCCAATCATCCTCGCCGACTTGGGTGCAAACAGCCGTGCGGGCTCCCAATCGAGCCAGGGCTGTTCCCGAATTGGATACAATTCCCCCTGTTGCTGTTTCAATCGGGTCTACATGAAACAAAGAATCTGGGGTTAGTGGCTGGCACAACGCCACCGGTTTGACCAGAATATCTACAGTACATGAACCGCAAACGACACAATCGAAGTTTTTTTTCATGGTTGATCAACTCAGTTCCCCATTGGGATCGCAGAAAACGTTTTACGAAAAACTGGCGAGGCTACAAGCCGACGCGGCCTGCACCGATTTTATTCTGGCCGATGCAAAAGATCCCGACATGGCGTTTGGAATTTCAGCACCCGGTCGCAGAACCAACGGCGCAGCAAATGCACCTCCCTTTCGCTCCCTGGCGGACATGCGGCAAATGATTCGGGAAATCGTGCGACTTAATCTTGTCGATATCATGTTGATGAGCGCGAGCACAAATGAACAACTGACCCTCGACGAACGGATCTTTGACTCCAGTTCGGTTACGCCGGCAGTCAGGGCCAATGATACGACCGATATCTGGTGTGGCAATAGTGGCTCCTACCACAAGGAGCCTTCCCTACCCTTTCGCACGACTACTATCGATCATATTCAGTCGGGTCGATTGAATGGTACCGAAGCGGAAAGATTGCGTGGGGCAGGATTGGGGCTCTATTCCCTGACCTTCAACAATTGTGCTCAACGGGACCGCGAGGCCCTGGAAGCCTATCGGGCCTTTCGGCATGAAGCTGAGATGAAAGGCTTCCAGCATTTCTTAGAG
>JBGSIY010000307.1:0-2228 GCA_041742275.1 Pirellulaceae bacterium
CATTGGATGTAATCGCAGCAGTACCCAAAACGCTGCCACTGGTTGTCTGAACTTGAAACTGCTGGGCAAAGCCAGAAATGTAGTTGCTCACATCCACCGAGAAACCGTTAAATTCGCGAGCATCGATTTTGTAAAAATCGAACAATTCACCGAAAGTCGTTGCCCCAGGAGACGAAACGATTTGATAATCGATTTGAACAAAAGATGGCCCAAACACATTAATCAAATCGATTTGATTTCCTGTAATGGTATAGCCACCACCAGCTGTGATCGTCCTAGTTAATTACGAAACCATCCGCGTTGTAAACTTGGGTGGGTGTTGGCGAATTTTGCGACAACGGATCGAAAAACACTTTAATAAGATTTGCGTTGGCTTGGGTCGTCACAGCGACGAGCAGCACCAAGCTACACATTAGGGATTTCAACATATTCACCTCACTTTTTAAAAACTCAATTTTGATTTTTGTTGGAAGCAGTCTACTTTTTGCGCGTCGGCATAAACGACACAGACTGCGCAGCTTCTCTTAGTTTAATTCAAGCCCGACCGGTTCGCAACCGTCATTTTATAGTTTGTTCGAAAATGTCCGGAAGGCGGGGGGAACTGAGAAATCGCCTAAAAACACGGCTTTTTTGAACAAATGACACCCAAGAATGGGGGTGGATTTTCCGTTAATTGTGTTGAAAAGCTTCCCCCGTGGAGCTTCCCGGGTGCGGCGGGAGTCTCAATCGAACGGCAAAGCTACCCACACAAGATTCGCAAGGTTCCTCAACCTCTTGGCCCATGCATCATCCGACGTTCACTTCTCTCATAAACACCCGTGACAAATCGTGTCCATCCCAGACGGGATGAAAATCAAGGCCTTGCCCCAGAGGCACGATTCGGTCAATCCCGGCTACTGAATTTTCCTGCAAAAAGGTGGCCCATGCGTCGCGAGCCACACCCGCATAAACAATCGTCTGTACTTTGCGGCAAACCAACGGCGCCAAATCGTTTAACGACTTTATCTCCCCCTCATGAAACATTCCCGTGCCACAATGCCATTGATCGTAAATTTTCGGTTCGTCGAGCCAAAGGCGAGTGATCAAATTGTCGGTGGAAGAAGCGATCGTAACCGGCACGTGCATCGCCAACACGTCGACCATCACTCGTTTATTGATGTAGTCAGCGGTTTCCCAAGTCAATCCTTTGCGGCGAGCCAATTCGTCAAACGCATGCCACCAACGCGCACGAACTTCAGCGGCATCACTGCCAACGTCCTGCAGCCACAGCACCAATCTGGGGCTGGAACACGCCATCTGTCCGAACCACATGCTGTCGTTGTAAAAATCTTCCACCCATTTCATTAATAGTTCCTCAGACGCCTGCTCGACGGCAGCCTCCGATAATACAGCCAATGAAAACTTATCGGCAAACGTTACCTCAGTCGAGGTCGGTGGCAGTACCGCGCGACGTAACGTGTTAATCGTATCATCCCCCCCCCAAATCACACGCAAATCACAGCTGCTAGAAAATGCCTGATTCAGCTCTGCGTCGTGACCATAACGGACAACCAAAGACCGATCTAGCAACGCCCGGAACCGCTCTTGCCTGAAGAGTTCTGCCATAACGCCCAAAACCGTTTCCCCAGCCAGAGTCTCTTTTGAAGAGACACGGATAATGTTTCGATTACCACACAGCAAAGAAAGGAACCAGGAATAAACGAAGATCGTGTCAACATTCGACGGGGCAATCTGAAAAACGGTTCCGCGAGGCAAAAAGATCCGTTTCGCCGGAACGTATTCGTGGCGCCAACGTTCTAAATGAGCTGGTCGCATCCAGTAGGCCAGTGCCATCAATTCTCGTGACGAACGCGCCGCAGGGGTGGACGCTAATGTCGTCGAAAATTCCGCTATGAAGTCACGGCTGATTTCTGCAAACGGGAGCAGCGTGCTTGTTTGAGAAAGTTGCGATAGTGAAGGACTACCCGAGAAAATCGGCGTGTATTGTGGGTCAAGCATAAAAGTCGGTCTCATTGATTGAATAGACGATTTCAACACCGGCGTTGTAGGGTGGGACTAGGTCGCAAATATTCAAACCCTGTTGGACACAACCGAAAATTTCATCAACACAAGCACGGACAAAACATCCAGCACCATAAGACCGACGGCCCACCAATAAAAAAACATTATTCCATATTCTGAATAATGATGTGGACCGGCGTTGTAGGGTGGGACAAGGTCACAAATAT
>JBGSIY010000308.1:0-8741 GCA_041742275.1 Pirellulaceae bacterium
CCTTCGTAAAGCATTCCTTTGAGCCCTCGCAAGGGACGATTGTCACCATTGTACCCACCATTGTCCGACTTGAAGATCACCAGAGTGTTTTCACGCAGACCAGCGTCGTCAATTGCTTTCAGAAAACGACCGATCTCTGTATCCATGCCTTCGATCATCGCGGCATAAATAGGATCTTTGATGTCCTTGCGCTCCCGGTACTTCGCAATCAGATCCTCACGCGCCTCCATTGGATAGTGAACCGAGTAGGGCCACCAACTCAAGAAAAACGGCTTGTTTCGTTCCTCGCTGACGAAAGCAATCGCCTCGTCCGCGAGTCGCTCGGGAAGATATTCCCCGGTTTCCCCGTTGGGCAATGTTGGAATGCGGTAGGGCGAAAAATAACTGGGGGGACCGCCAAGGGAGCAACCACCTATGTTGATGTCGAAGCCCTGTTTCTCGGGGCGAAGACCGGATTCCGGGATTCCCGTTGGGTCAGCCTTGTCCCTATAGGACAAATGCCACTTGCCCACGTGGGCAGTCGCATAACCTGCTTCCGAAAGACGTTCGGCGATGGTTACATAATTCAGTGCGAGGTGGCGAATCGACTCCGCCTCCCGGAGATTTGAGCCCTCCAGCGAAAAGCCGTCTTTGTTTCCTGGAGCGTGGTTGGTCAAATGCAATCGTGCAGGAGATTGTCCCGTCATCATTGCCGCACGAGTTGGCGAGCAAACGGGAGAGGCAGCGTAGGCATCGGTGAATCGCATCCCTTCGGTCGCCAATTGATCCAGTGCTGGCGTGTCTAAAAACTCGTTGCCGTAGCAATGCAAATCCCTCCAACCCAAGTCATCGACCATGATGACGATAATATTCGGTCTTGACTGGCCTACGGTTTCATTGCCTAACGAAGCCGAGGCGTAGAGCATCAGTGCGATCGAAAAAAAAACCGGACGGCTATTCAAAGTGATATTCAACTTTCTACCTAATCCAAAAAGGTTCCATGATTCATCCAACGTCGTGGAGAGTTTACTTTTGATCGAAAGCCCTGGGATCGATGGAATTCAGGTACAACTTGTAATTTTCCGACTGCGGATCCTCAGTCTGTCGCAGGTGCTCAAGTAGCGCTAATCGCGCAGTATGCAATTCGCATTGCGATTTTGGTTGGTCACGGCGATTGTCGAGCGCGTCGGGATCCTGTTTGTAGTCGTACAGTTCTTCCGGACTCCGATAGAGGTAGTGCCGTACGCGTTCTGCGATCGCGTTATCGTGTTCACCTGCCTGGACCATGGCGTCAAAGGTCCGACCCGACATCGATTCATTGCTGAATTTGGTTTTGTCGTTGGCCCAACCGTTCCAGATGTAGCCGCCGTTCATGTTGATCACGCCGCGCATCGCGTAACTCTTTCTGGAAAAGGGATAGTAAAGATGAACGAACACTTGGTCCCGGCCGACACCTTCGGCACTAACCTCAGGATCAATCAGTCCACGAAACGATATGCCATCAGCGCCTTCAAGGTTCTTCATTCCAAGGATGTCCAATATTGTTGGTGCAAGATCGATCGAATTAACCATAGTTGCGTCAATCGTTCCGCCTTGCGGCGTCTTTCCCGGCCAACGAATAATTAGCGGCGTGCGATTTGAATTCAACCAGCAATTGGTCTTGGCGAAAGGGACTGAGATGCCGTTGTCAGAGAGAAAAATAACCAGGGTGTTGTCCGCCTGTCCTGATTCGTTCAGCACCTTCAACACCTCACCGATGATTGCATCGCACCGCCGAACCGAGGTGTAGTACTCAGCCATCTCGAGCCTGATTTCTGGAAGGTCAGGCAGGAAGCCGGGGACTGGAATCTCGTCTGGCTGGTATGGATTTCCCACAAGAGGGACGTCGACCCAGAGTTTCGGATTTTTCTCGCGTTGTTCCTGCGTTGCATTGGCAAACGGACGGTGTGGGTCGTGCATGTTGACGTTCAGGAAGAACGACTTCCCCCCTTCCAAGGCCTTCGCGATGGCGTTGGACGTGGTTTCACGATAGCGTTGGGGCGATCGGCCATAACCCAATTCGTGCATGTCAAAAGTTTCATCAAAAGCTGTTTTGTGGCGGCTTGGTATTGTATGCACGGCTTTGCCGATGGCTGCTGTGTAGTATCCCGCTTCATGCAATTTCTCGGGTAATGTGGGTACGCCAGGGTTAATTTCCTCAAATCCCATTGCTCCGCTACGATGGGGGTAACGCGCGGTCATGATCGAAGCGCGGCATGGCTGGCAGATCGCAATGGTGACGTAGGCGTGCTCGAAACGAACACCCTGACTGGCGAGTTTGTCGAGATGTGGCGTTACGCCATCTAGCTGGTTGCCAAAGCAGCCCGGCGAGTCCCAATTCATGTCGTCAGCCGTAATTAGCAGAATGTTTGGGCGGCTTGTCTGCGCTGCAGAAGACGATACAAGAAGGCAGTATTGAATAGCGATTGCAATGGTGATTGCGGCAATCAATTTGATTATAAAAGCGTTTGGCATTTAGAAGTCACGGAAAAAAGTTGAGTCTTGCGATTATTGCCTCATGACCTCGGACCAGCTGAAAGATTTTCCAACAGGTACCTGATGATCAGCATTCTTGTATACCCGACCGAGCGGGGTTCCTCGAAGAAACTGGGACGGCGATTGGGTTAAGCCGTTTAATTGAAAGGTTTCCCAACGCAACAAGCCGCCCGACTCTTGGATGGATGCAAAACGCAGCTACCGCGACGCTGAAAGGCTTCACGGCCTTATACCATAGCTGATTATAGACGATTCCCGTGGAAAATTTTCGCCTGTTTTTATAGGGGGCAACAAATTCCTCCAAAGGCTCACCCTTTTTGCAAGAGCTCTTCCGGAATCCGTTCGAGGTCTCAACTTCGAACATGGCAAGCCAAAATAAGGCTCGAGCGTCAAGCCATTGGCTACGGACAGAGGCACGCGAATTTTCCAAGTCCGTCGGCGGTCACGTCGAGAGTCAAACCCGCAAAGAAACGCAATTTGCCAATGGCCGCAACCGTTGAACATTTATTTCCTAAACGAGTCAACGCATTTTCGACGGACGGGATTGTCTCGGAGTTCGAACCAGTTGACACAGCCAACTCTAACCACGCGACGCAACTCGATTCCATCCGTAACGGAGTTTTGGTCGCACAATCTTGTAACCTCAGTTCGGAATAATTAGGCCCGCTGCGGTTTGCCTCGTTTGGTTTGCATTATGGTTGATTTCAGCCAGCGATGATTTTTCCGGCCAGGACTCCCGGCAAGAAAATTAGAACCTACCCCGGACCTATTGGCCGTGGGGCACTAGCCCTCGGTTTATTCGGTCGAACCGGACGCTAGAGCGTTTCGGCAGATGATTCCGATCCGTTTTGGGATAGGCTCTTTGCCAAACAATTGAAAATGGCGTAAACCGATTGTTTTACATTCGATCCATCGATGAAAGGCGGCTCCATTAAGTAAGTACTCGTTGGTCGCCTCTTAGTCTGGTGGCAAATTAGTCTGGTGGCAACGTTCAGCGGCGAAAAACATTTCCCCTACTCGACTTCTCACAGTTACCAACTGGATGCGTTTTGTTGGCCCGGGCTTATTTTCCGTCGACATTCTTAAGAAATTTAAAGATGTCACTGTCTGTGGTCATGATCATCGTGCTTTCGCCATCCAGCATCTCTTGATAAGACTCCATCGTCTTCAAAAAGCTGTAAAACTGACGTGAGTCATCAGATTGGTTGAAGGCACTGGCATAGATCTCCGTTGCTTGGGCGTCAGCGACACCGCGGATTTCTTCAACTGCCTTGTAAGCTTCTGACTCGATCTTCTCAAGATCGTACTGCTTGCGACCGGTGATCTTCGCAGCCTCCCCAGCGCCTTCGCTCCGGAAACGCTCGGCGATTTGTTGTCGTTCGCTGACCATTCGCTGATAGATTCGCTGCCGTACACTGTCGTTGTAATTGATTCGCTTGAAACGCACATCCAGCAACTCAATACCGAAATCGGTCAACTTCGAGGCAGCTTTCTCGAAAATCTGCTCCTCGATCTTGCCGCGTCCCATGGTGATCGGGTAGAGCTGGCCTATGTTTCCGGGAGCGTCCACAATTTCAGTATCACGCGCGGGCTCGCGACCTTGAGTCGTACGAATGACTTCAATCAACTCATGCTTGGCAATCGCATTGCGCGTTTCACTCCCCAGGATATCATCCAGTCGCGATTGTGCGCTACGTTCGTCTCGTAAACGGAGAAAATATTGTTTGGCATCTCTAATTCTCCAACGCGCAAACGTATCGACATCGATATAGGTTTTGTCCTTGGTCGGCATTTGATTGGGACGGCCGTCCCACTCGAGAAAACGTTTTTCAATCCGCGTCACTTCTTGAATGAATGGGATCTTTAAATGCAAGCCTGCATCGACAATCGGATCGCCAACCGGTTTCCCGAATTGAGTCAAGATAATTTGCTGGGTTTCCGTTACGACGTAAACCGAGCTAAACAACAGAAAGGCAGCGACCAGTCCGATGAAAACAATCAATGGTAATAGGGCGCGTTTCATCGTTGGCCTCCTGTGGAATCGGTGTTCATTTGAAGTAGCGGCAAAATTTGACTGGCACCTTCATCGATAATGATTTTTTTGCCTAATTGCGGCAGGACCTGTTTCATCGTTTCGACATAGATTCGTTGTTTGGTGACTTCAGGAGCAGCCGCGTAAGCCTTGAAGATCGCATTGAAACGTGTCGCATCGCCTTCAGCTTCGTTGACTCGCTTTAATGCGTAACCACGAGCGGCTTGAATTTTTTGTTCCGCTTCGCCACGAGCACGTGGAATAATTTTATTGTATTCACCGTTAGCGACGTTGATCATTTGCTCACGCTCTTGCTGAGCTTGATTGACTTCGTTGAAGGAAGGTTGGACTGGAAGAGGCGGATTCACGTTCTTGAGCTGGACCTGATCGATACTCAACCCGAGCTCATATTTGTTGACTTGAGCTTGCAATTTTTGCAACGCCTCGGCTTCAATTTCTTGTCGTCCGATAGTAATGACTTCGTCCACAGTGCGGTCGCCCACGACGGTTCGCATGACTGACTCGGAAATATCTCGAAGTGTTCCACCGGGCTCGCGGACCTTGAACAAGTAAGTCTTGGGATCCTCGATCCGATATTGGATGATCCATTCGACCACCGCAGCGTTCAAGTCGCCGGTCACCATACTGCGTTCTTGCTCTTGTTCCGTACGGCTTGAGAATTGCGATGAATTTGTCGCGCCGTCGGTACCGAAGCCAAACTCTTGCTTCAATTGCCGTTTCACGCTCACCAACTCGACACGATCAATGCCCAGGGGCAATTTGAACCGCAATCCAGGGTCGACTGTCCTGAGGTATTTGCCAAACCGTAGCACTACGCCCTGCGATTCGGCTTGGACCGTATAGACCGAAGTATAAGCCACCAGAAGAAATCCCAACAGAATCAAACCGCCAATAACGAGGCGAGGATTGATTTCGACTTGTTGCCAATCGAAGGGATTCCCCTTGCTATTTTCAAAACTCATAGAAAATGTCTTTTCAAAAACTGGAAAAAGAAGGGGCTACTCGTTCAATTCATTATCACGGTCAAGCCCTCTCAGAACGAAAGGCCTGTAGTGACGGGCCTCTATTGATGCGGACGCCCGCAATCCTTCGGCCCGGTAGTGATTAGGCCCCGTAGTAATTAGGCCCCGTAGTAAATAGGCCCCGTAGTGATTCGGCCCTGTAGTGTACTTTATCAGGCATATTATTTAACTGTAACCGAAAAATTCGCTATTTTTTAACTTCGCAAACGGCGGTACTGTCGTCGCAACCGTCAAAGCCCTTCTGCTACGGTGCTGATCCGTTGTGGGGACCGACCAATCCCACCCTTGACTGCATCCGCTGAACACCGACCTCCCAACTTGTGCTTTTGGCGAAATTGGCTTCCGTTGCGGATTCGCGCCGGCGGAGCAGCAATTCTCAACCACGAATACTCGCAAAACGCCAAACAAACCCTTTGAAGAAAAAGTAAAAGCGCCGGTTGCAAACAGGCGTTTCCTCTATTCCAATGGTGCTAAACTGAATCGCACTTGCCGGCGCAAATCGGCGGTAGGAATCTTGAATCCACCAACAACGTTGGGCTGTCCTCCATTAGCAAATCCATCTTTTTTTCTAACTATGAATTTTTAAAACATGAGTCAGTTCACTACGGTTTCACATACGGGCTTTTTTTCGAGGCTGAAGAACTCCTTTGTCGGACTGTTGATCGGCATCGTTTTGATCCCAATCTCATTGGGGCTGTTAGGCTGGAATGAACATCGCACTGTGCATCGGAGTCGCGGTTTAGCCGAGGCCGCGCGAGTGGTGCAACCCGTTCCTGATGTCAATCGAGTCGACACGGAACTGAATTCGCAATTTATCCATCTGACAGGAGAGGCTGTTACTGAAGAGCGTCTGCGTGATGAAAACTTCAACCTCGAAAAGTCAGCTCTGCGACTACGCCGGAATGTGAAAATGTATCAATGGGTCGAAGAAAAGCAGACTACCTCAAAAGATAAGTTTGGCGGGGGGCGGGAAACGACCACGACTTATTCTTACGACAAGAAATGGGTGAACGATGTTATTGACAGTTCGCGATTTCATGAGCCGAGCGGACATCAAAATCCTAACCCGCAATTTATCCCAAAACAGTATGAGGCAGACACCATCCGGGTCGGTGCTTACGAACTCAATGAGGCCTTAAAATCGGCGATCAACAATTGGGAAACGATTTCTCTGGAAAACGAAAATTTGTTGGATTCCGTTCCCGCAGAGACGCGGGAACGCTACCTCGTTCAGGGCAATCTGCTGTACTTTAGTTCCGGCGTTCCCAACTCTGAATCCCCTGTGGTGGGCGACCTGAAAATTGAGTTTGAACAGTGTCTCCCGACACAAGTCAGCGTTGTCTCGGCCCTGGACGGCTCTCGACTCCGCCCCTTCAAAACGAGCAATGGCGAAACAATCCAACGCCTGTTTATGGGGAACCTGACGGCCACCGAGATCATGGAGAAGCTGGTGGGTGAAAATAACCTCATGGCTTGGTTGCTCCGGGGTTTAGGTTTCATTCTTTGTTTCGTTGGCTTCAACATGATTCTTAGTCCGATCAGTACCCTGTTTAGCGTGATTCCGTTTTTGGGCCGGTTGACGGGCGGCCTGTTATTTGTGGCCAGTGGGCTGTTGGCCGTTATTTTATCGGCGACCACTATCGCCATCGCTTGGATCGTCGTACGCCCCTTGCTCGGAATTTCGCTCTTGGCCGTGGCGGTAATCTGTATTTTCTTGTTGATCCGGATTCGGAGTTCGTCTCGTGCCAATGTCCCTCCTGTCACGGCACAACAACCGTGACCTACCGGACCGTTTTCGTTTCTAAAAGCGTCTCTAATAAGTTTATAATTTTTATTTCTGGAATAACGATGAAGAAACCCTATCTCACTCTGCCAGTGGTCTGGATGTTGTTTTTGCTCGTAGCGATTCTGCCAAAGGTCTCCTCTGCAGTTCAAGATTCACTGGAGTCCGTTTACGAAAAATCTCTAGCTCGAATCAACGAAGCGGGGGTGAAATCGACAGTTTCGTTTTTGGCCAGTGATGAACTCAAGGGGAGGGGGACTGGAACGGCAGAATTTAATATTGCGGCCGCTTATGTTGCCTCTCGTTTTGAAGCTGCCGGTTTGACCGGAGGCGGAACGAATGATTCGTTTTTCCACATTAAAGAACTCGAAATGGTGCAAACTCCGTCCGAGGGCGCCTCCCTTCAAGATGATAACGGAGTTGAAATACCTCACCTGGGGTTGCTAAAGGGAGCCGAGGAAGAGGTCGATTTGACAGGCGCGATCGTTGAGGTGGACCTAGCCCAACTGGGTGAAATTCCCGAGGGGACTCAATTGGTTTTCGCCAACTACACTTCGCCCACAGGTCGGCGGGGCAGGGGAGGGGGCTTAGTTGCCATCTCTGAGGCGGCAGTCAAACTTCGCGCCAAAGGCGTTCAAGGGATTATTCTGATGGTTGACCCCGATGACAACATTGTGGCTCAAGCGAAACGATTTCGTGGTTTGGCAACGCCCGCATCACCTCGCAGCAATGTGGCCCTGCCGGTGCTCTTGGTCGACCGCTCCCAATTGGATTCGTTAGCTGCATTGAAACAAGTGACTGCAAAATTCCCTTCTCAAATCAAGTCGATTTATCAGGCTAGAAATGTGATCGGAGTCTTGAAGGGATCTGATCCGACCCTCGCTGCGGAGTGCGTGATCTTTTCTGCACACTTGGACCACTTGGGAGAAGCCGAAACCATTCAAGACGACCGAATATTCAATGGGGCTGATGATGACGCGTCGGGAGTCACGGCTGTATTGTCACTCGCAGATGCGTACGGCCAAATCGAAAAACGACCGGCCCGCTCAGTTGTCTTTATTACCTACTGGGGTGAAGAAAGTGGGCTCTTGGGTTCGCGTGATTTTGTGGCATCTCCCCCCTGGCCCCTGGAAAAAATCGCCGCTAACGTCAACATCGAAATGATTGGCCGCCCCGAGCCAGGCGCGAATAATAAAATTTGGGTTACCGGTTGGGGCAAATCGGATCTGGGAACCATTATGAATACGGCGTCCCAAGAAATTGGCATTGAGATTTTTGAACATCCTCAATATAGCGCCATGTTATATCAAGCCAGCGACAATTGGCCTTTAGCTGAGGCGGGTGTCGTGGCTCATAGTTTTTCAGCCGG
>JBGSIY010000309.1:0-3106 GCA_041742275.1 Pirellulaceae bacterium
ACGTCACCCACCGCCACGACCTCGTTGGGGTCTTTTACAAACTCACGCGACAATTGAGAGATATGAATCAAGGCGTCTTGGTGGACGCCGATATCAATAAATGCTCCAAAATGGGTCACGTTGGTAACAACTCCCTCCAGAACCAAATTTGGGGTTAAATCTTCAACGCTATTAATTTGGTCATTGAATGTCACCGCACGAAATTCGTTTCTCGGGTCGCGCCCCGGTTTGGCGAGTTCGGCAATAATATCGACCACGGTTGGTAAACCAAATTGCGGATTCACGAATTCGGTCGCATCGAGTCGTTGGCTGAGGGTTGGGTTGCCGACCAGAGATTGGGTTTTTGTTCCCAACCGCTGGGCCATGTTGGCCACGATGTCATAGGCTTCTGGGTGAACGGCCGAGTTGTCTAGCGGTTCGTCGCCATCGCGAATTCTCAGGAAACCCGCTGCTTGTTCAAAGGCTTTTTTACCCAGTTTGGGGACTTTGTTTAATTGTCGACGATTCGTGAACTGGCCGTTTTGGTTGCGATACTCAACCACATTGGCGGCCAGTTTCGGTCCGATACCGGCGACATAGGATAACAGTGGTTCGCTGGCCATATTCAAATCGACACCGACTTGGTTCACACAGGATTCCACAATGCGGTCAAGGCATTTTCTCAAGAGCGTTTGGTTGACATCGTGTTGGTATTGGCCGACCCCAATTGATTTGGGATCGGTTTTAACCAGTTCCGACAATGGGTCTTGGAGGCGTCTGGCGATCGAAATGGCACCCCTTACCGTAATATCCAAATCAGGAAATTCCTTGATCGCAATTTCGCTGGCTGAATAGATCGACGCCCCCGATTCGCTGATCATGACTTTCGTGACGGCAAGTTGATGATTTCGTATCAATTCGCCGACAAACAAATCGGTTTCGCGTGAGGCGGTACCGTTGCCGATGGCGATCAGTTGGACGTTGAATTTTCGAATCAATGACAAGAGCGTTTGTGTGGCACCGGCAGCGTCGTTTTTGGGGGCGGTCGGGTAGATGGTCGTATTGATAATGAACTTACCTGTTTCGTCCACCACCGCGACCTTGCATCCCGTACGAAAGCCTGGGTCGATTCCGATGGTCACGCGAGGCCCGGCGGGAGCCGCCATCAGGAGCTCACGCAAGTTGCGGCCAAAAATAGCGATGGCTTCCTCATCCGCTCGTTCTTTCAGGGCCTGGAGTACAGCGGATTCGGTTGCGGGCAGAAGGAGACGCGTGTAGCAGTCGTCGACCGTCGTCAACAAATCGTTGTAAAACTCAAACTGTCGATTTGTCACCAACCGGCGTTTGAGTTCAGCCCATTCACGTTGGGGATCCAGTTCCACATTGACATTTAAAAACCCTTCCGCTGCTCCACGCAACATCGCCAATACGCGGTGGCCGGGGATTTTGGCAATCGGTTCAGAATGATCAAAATACAATTCGAATTTGCTGGCTTCGTCTTTCTTGCCACGTTTGACTTTCGAAGAAATTCGGCCGAAGCTCAACGCTTGTTTCAGCAGCCAGCTCCGCGTGTCGGCGTCTTCGGACCACTGCTCGGCCACGATATCCATGGCGCCTTGAAGGGCGGTAGCGGCATCGGGGACTCCCCGTTGTGGGTTAATGTATGGGGCCAAGACAGCGGCGGGTGTGCGATCCAGTTTTTGTTGCGCCATTAACAGGTCGGCCAGCGGTTGCAGCCCCTGTTCGCGGGCCGTCGTGGCGCGCGTTCGACGTTTGGGTTTGAAAGGAAGATAGAGGTTTTCCAGAGAACGCATTTCAACACACGCGATGATTTTCTGGCGCAAGGCATCGGTCAACAGCCCTTGTTCTTCGATGGATCTCAGTACCGTACTCTTGCGGGCTGCCAGAGCCCGTCCTTTTTCCAAACCATCCTCGATAGCTCGCAATGCGGTTTCGTCGATTCCCCCCGTGGCTTCCTTGCGATAACGGGCAATAAACGGGACTGTGTTTCCATCTTCCAAAAGTTGGATGGCAGCGGCGACATGGGAAGCTGCCAGCCCCAATGTTTTGGCCAATTCGCGGCCATGGGTTTGAACGTCGAAGGCGATGGTGGCTCCCTCGTTTAATGTGTTCGTCATAGCGCCTTCGTTAGTGAATGGGATGGTACTCGATATCAATTTATCTGATCGATGCTTGTTTGCAACAGCCAAACGTTTTCCCGAAAAAGGTAGAGGACTTTGTTTAGAGAGACGTTTTGGCCAGCGGCAAACGGAATCCGATTTGGTTTTCGCCGGATGGTTTTCAGGGGCCCGCGGCTTGTGTCGCCCTAAGTGTCTTGCTGGCGCGAGCCGTAACACCAAACCGGGGTAAATGTGATAAGACATGGTGAACTGTTTGCGAATGATATCAGGGCGCGCCCAGCCGTGTTGTAGGCAGCTGCGTGACTTTGGAGACGGAAAATCATTTGAAAAGGCTGGCGACGGCTTAACAAAAATTGAAATCCTTGTTTACAATTGGTGCTTTGAATTCGATATTTTTTCGAATTGGGAAAGCTTTCGTTACTTTGCGAACAGGTGATAAATGATAAAAAACGTTGTTGTGCTGTGTTTGTTGAAGGCGGGACTCTTGCTGCATTGGGTCGGATATGTGGAGACGGCTGCTGCCCAATCCGCGCCGGCAACGGCACGCGAAGCGGCGGCGGTGCTGGACCTTTCTCAATTTGAATTAGTTCAACCCATCGATGAACCCAATGCACGAGCCGTGGTGCGCCAAAGTTATCGATCCAAAGGCAAAATGTTGGAAATTGGGGAAGCCATCCGCAAGAATCTGAAGGAAGCCGGGTGCGAGGAAGTAGAAGGCGCGATGTTTACGGACAGCTACGGATCGGCCGTTTATCGAAAAGCCGGTTTCGCCTTCAGCCTGACAATTTATCCGGGAAGTCAACCCGATGAAGTCACTGTAAACATTAACAATCACGGAAACGTTGATCTCAAGGCAATACCGGTTCCCGAGGGGGCGACTGAAAAATTCGCGCTGCCAAGTATGGTGAGCTATCTTGCTGAGGGTTCCGTCGAGGAGGTAAACCAAGTGTGTCGCGAACTTTTGAAGCAACACGGATGGGAACCGT
>JBGSIY010000310.1:0-6682 GCA_041742275.1 Pirellulaceae bacterium
ATCGTTCCTTCGTACGTCACGGCGCTCAATTGAATTCAGGGGACAAGGAGCGACTGTGTGAAATCAATGGGGAACTAGCACGACTCTTCGCACAGTTCCACCAAAATGTCTTGGCAGAAGAAGAACAACAATACACCGTGATCACTTGCCGCGATGACTTGCGGGGTCTTCCAGACAACGTCGTGGACGCGATGGCAGAGGCAGCCAACGGATTGGAGCCGGCCAGGGACACGGAATCGTGGGTGGTAACCAATACTCGGTCGTCCATGGAACCTTTTTTGACCTATGCCGAAAGTCGGGAGTTGAGACGGCGAGTGTGGATGACTTATTACCATCGCGGCGATAATGAGAACAGCCACAACAATCACGCAATCATTCGCGCCATTTTGCAGCTACGTGCCGAACGAGCTGTATTGTTAGGCTACCGCACACACGCCCATTGGCGACTCGAACCCCAAATGGCTAAAACGCCAGAAAACGCCTTGAGCCTGATGTTACAAGTTTGGCCCAAAGCGGTAGCCCGCGTGCAACAGGAAGTCGCCGATATGCAATTGGTGGCCGATCGCGAGGGACAGACTTTCAAAATCGCCCCGTGGGATTATCGCTACTATGCGGAGAAAGTTCGCAAACAAAAGTTCGACTTGGACTTCAATGATGTCAAACCCTATTTACAACTCGACAAATTATGCGACGCCATGATGTGGGCAGCGCACCAATTGTTTGGGCTAGAGTTTTCGGAACAATGCGACGTACCGATTTTCCACAGCGATGTGCGTGTGTTTGCCGTTTCTCGAAAAGGGGAACATGTTGGGCTATTTTACCTGGACCCCTACGCGCGGCGGGGCAAACAAAGTGGCGCATGGATGAGCGATTACCGACGCCAGGAAAACTTTCGACAGCGGGTCACGCCTATCGTTTCAAATAATTCCAATTTTGTAAAAGGGAAGCCCGGTGAGCCTGTTTTGGTTTCCTGGGATGACGCGGTGACGCTGTTCCACGAATTCGGGCACGCTCTGCATGGCCTCTGCAGCCAATGTCCGTATCCGTCACAAGCCGGGACGGCTGTCCCCCACGATTATGTTGAATTCCCTTCGCAATTGTTTGAACGCTGGCTCACGGCGCCGGAAGTATTGAAAAAGTTTGCGATTCATTACCAGACACAGGAAGTGATCCCCGAGACATTATTAGCCAAAATAAAAAACGCAGCCAAGTTCAACCAGGGTTTTGCGACGACCGAATATTTGGCCAGTGCGCTGATGGATATGAAACTCCATCTCGCAGAGAACCCAAATATTGATCCAAGTGAATTTGAAAGAGAGATACTGACGGAATTGGGGATGCCCTCTGAATTAGTCATGCGTCATCGCACTCCCCATTTCAGTCACATTTTTTCGGGGGACGCTTATTCAGCTGGATACTATAGCTATTTGTGGTCCGATGCGCTTACCGCCGATGCAGCTGAGATGTTCGAAGAGGCCGGCTCTTACTTCGATCCTAATTTGGCAGACCGTTTATACCGTTATGTTTTGTCGGTGGGCGATACTTGCGATCCGGCTGAAGGCTTTCGCCGATTTCGCGGACGGGATGTTGACACCCGCCCATTTCTTCGAAAACGAGGCTTTCCAGTCGATGCGTGATAATCAATGCGTGACAATCAATGCATGATGGTCGATGGGGCCAACTCCACAAATTTCCCAACGCGGATTCTGTGAACGTCGCCCCGGGATCTTAATCTGTGCTCTTCAATGGAGGCTTCCGTCGTCGTCGGTCATGCTGCTCACTTAGTGCACCAACTCTTCCCTGCCATTCAGCGGCCCATTCCACCGGCAATTCAAAAAACATTGCCTATCACGTTACTCGATGTTCCATCCATGGAGGTCGAGCAAACAAGAGCCAGAGCTTTCCCATAACGTCTGATTGCGATCGGAGTTACGTCATGGCAACCATCATGGGCGTTGCGGTTTTTAGAAAGCGGGGCAGGGGAGTTTGAAAATCACGGCGTCCCGAAAACGGCGCTGGTTATTCGTTTACTACCAATTCTTCCGACACCGAAGCCCTGGCAAACCAGGCAAGCTGGGTTGAAATCAGGCGCAATATTCCTTGCTAACCCCCAAGTTTGTGTTATCCTATATAAACGGCTCGAAGCTTACATTCTGCCGAAGCTTTGCATTTTAACATAAGTGTTGGCGAGGAATAAATGAGAAAAATTAACTTTTTGGTGGGAACGCTCGCGTTCTCCGTTGCGGTTGTTCTGGGCTCGTCGAGCTCCAGCGCAGATTCGTTTGGCTCGTGGGGCGGCAGCTCTGGAGGATCCAGTGGAGGATTTGGCAGCAGCGGGGGCAGCAGCGGGGGCAGCAGTGGTGGTTACGCCGGGGTTGGTCTATTCGGTGGACGTCAGCCTGTTCGCAACTTGTTAGGTGGCATCCGGGACCGACTCCACAATCATTTCCATAATCACGGTAGTTCAGGTGGTTCCAGCGGCGGATTTGGAAGCAGCGGGGGATCGAGCGGCGGTTACGGCAGCAGCGGCGGCGGCAGGTATGTCACCAGCGGTTTCGCCTCGAGCGGTGGCAGTTCAGGTGGCGGTAGTTCCGGTGGTTGGACCAGTGGACTGGGGACGGGCTATTACGGCAACTCGGGTTCAGTTGGCTCCTATGCTCAACCTGTCTACACAGGTTACGCTCCCAGTTATTCTTCTTCATCAAACGCCGATTTTTATGGATCGCCCGTTTATGATGGATCGGTCGTTTACCCAAGTGCCGGGGGTGTTGCAGATCCGGGTTACACGTCTCCGGCCGTGTCTCCACAAAACATCCAGCCTACTCAGCCTGAGGGCAGCGAATCCCAACCGATGCCATCTCCCACCGAAGGCACTCAAACGAATGCCAGTGGCAACGAGAACGTGCTAACGGTTCTGAAAGTTACTTTGCCCGAAGATTCCAAATTTTACGTAAACGGTCGGCCGACCTCCAGCGAGGGAGCCGAACGCGAATTCGTCGCACGCAAATTGGTTCCAGGCAAGAACTATACGTTTTCAATCAAAGCCGTCATTGAGAAAGACGGCGAGAGCGTGGAACGCGAACAGCTCGTCAGCGTTCGGGGTGGTGATACGCAAGCCATTTCGATTGACTTTGACAAACCAGAAGAAGTCTGGACGTCCGTGGTTGTGAACGTTCCTGAAAACGCCACCATCCTATTGGCCGGTAACGTGACCAATCGCACGGGCGCCCTTCGAGAGTTTACAACCAAGCAATTGGCGAAAGGCGAAAGCTGGGACGACTACAAGATCGTAGCTATCGTAGAAAAAGATGGCCAAAAGATCACTCGTGAAAAATCGTTGAAAGTCGTCGCTGGCGAAAGTTATCAAGTCAATTTTGACTTTGATGATTTGGGAACTCGCGTGGCTAATCGGTAGTTCCAGCAAAACAGAAATCCTTCGCTCGAACGATTTCATCGTCACAATAGAATTTAGAAGCATTACAAAGCCATTCCGGGGTCAAATCCGGGATGGCTTTTTCTATTTGTCACTTTTCCGGGCTAGGATGAAGGAGCGGAAGAGGTTACCCGATAGATAGAATCGTCGATGAGTGCCTGGGATGGTATAAACGAGAGTACGACCCGCAAGATTGTCAGGTGCAATCGCCCAATGTTCCATTTCCCAATCTCACGCGCCTGTTGACTCTCTGGTGTCTCAGATTTACGACAAAAATTTCAATCAACTCTCAATTCGTTGCATTGCGTTTCATGAGCACCCATTATTCACCTAAAATTGAGGAAGCGGCGAACCCGCCCATCCGCTGGAGCAAACGAAGTCGAGCATTGCATTCGGCATGGATTGTTGGTTTGTTGTTCATTGTGGTTTCCGGGCCGATTACGAACCCGGTGGCCACAGAAGAACTAACGGGGCCGTTGGGGCGTTTGATGGCACCGGCACACCAAGCTTTGTTTCTGGGGCACGGCTACCGTTTTTTTGCTCCCAACCCTGGCCCCAGCCATCTGCTTGTTTTTCGGATTTATCGCCAGGGGGAATTGGTTCGTGAGGGAAAATTTCCCAACCGCGACGAACATTGGCCGCGTGTGATCTATCACCGCTGGTTCATGCTCAGTGAAACGCTCTTTCAAGAACATGCTCGAACTCCCGATCGTGAATCGTTTAACAATATTCAAAACGAGACGCGAAATCAAATCGATGCGTTTCGTCGAGCGGGGCAGGGGGGGAGTGCCGAGCATTTGGAACAAATCCTCGATCGGCGAACTCGCCTCTATGCCCAAACGGGAGTTCGCATCGCCGATCTGGTTCAATCCGTCGGCCGCACCTTACTCGAACGTTACGGCGGCGAGCGGATTGAGTTGTACATCCAAGAACGTTCACTGGCTTCTCCAACGGATGTCATTTTAGGACATCGTATTGACGAACAGCGATATCTGAGTGATCCAATCGCCATTGGTGAGTTCACCCTTCCGGTAGGAGGTGCCGAATGATGCACCGATTGCAACGGGCTGGGAGCCAATACATCCAAAGCTGGAGCGAAGGATGGGCGCATTTTTGGTTTTCGCCATCGGACCCCACGATTTTGGGAATCATTCGCTGGTTAGCAGGCGCCGTGATCCTGTACACGCATGTGGCTTGGACACGCGAACTGTCCACGTTTTTTGGAAGTGCCTCGATCATTCCCGGAGACTATCGCGATCTCGCCACATTGGGAACGAGTTTTTCTTGGAGCCATTTTGACTGGTTGCCCAGCGACGCGTGGCTTTTGCCAGTTCATGGCTTGGCGTTGGCTGTGATGGTGATGTTTATGGTGGGTTTGTGGACTCGCTGGACAGGAATCGCCACTGCTATTTTGGTTGTTTCCTATGCCAACCGAGCGACGGGAGCGTTGTTTGGGCTCGATCAAATCAATAGTTTTTTGGCATTGTATTTGGCCATTGGCCCCTCCGGCGCCGTCCTATCCGTTGACCATTGGTTGAGGCGAAGGCAGGGCAGGGGAGTGGTTCGCAAATCTGAGATGGCCAATATTAGCTTGCGCTTGATCCAACTCCATTTGTGTGTGGTTTACTTTTTTGCAGGGGTGGGCAAACTCCAGGGCGACACGTGGTGGGATGGAACTGCGATCTGGATGGCCTTGGCCAGCAACGAATACCAAACGCTCGACATGACTTGGATGGCTCACTACCTGTGGTGCGTGAACCTGATGACCTTTATCTCTTTATTTTGGGAAGTGAGTTATCCCTTCCTGGTATGGTCGCGACTAACGCGTCCTGTTGTCCTCTTGTTGGCCGTGATTGTTCATTTAGGGATTGGTTTGGCCATGGGTATGTTGACGTTTGGCGGCATCATGATCATCGCGAATTTAGCCTTTGTCTCCGGCCCCTGGCTGCGGGATATCTTAGGACTCCCCACCATTGAGGCAGACAGCGGCCGTGGTTAAGTCGGGGTCAACTCCGTGCATTTCGTTTGGCTGGCCGCCGCACTCCTCCATCCCGCATTCACCACAAAACCCGTAACAACGTTCATGAGCGTCATTGAGTGAATGGGGCCTTCAATCGTATAATCCAGGCTTACACAACAGCAGACGATGTTCGTTCTGCAATCAACGTAATGTAGAGTCAGAATGAAGGAAAGAAATATGTCCCTGCGATGGGCTGTAGTGGGAGCAACAGGTGCGGTAGGTCAAATCGTTTTGGATCAAATCGAAAAACGCAACATTGATTTTTCGGAAATCAAGTTCCTTGCTTCCAGCCGCTCAGTTGGTAAAAAGATAAAATTTCAGGGCCGCGAGCATACAGTGGAATTGCTGTGCCCCGACGCCTTCAACAATATTGATTTGGCCATTGGCAGTACTCCCGATGACGTCGCTGCGGAATTTGTTCCGTGGGCAGTGGAACGCGGTACGGTCGTCATTGACGAAAGCGGTTTTCACCGTATGCTCCCGCACGTTCCGTTGGTCATTCCAGAGGTCAATCCCCAAGCGATTCAGGACCATCGCGGGATCATTGCCAGCCCGAACTGTTCGACCACCCAACTCGTCGTGGCATTGAAACCATTGCACGATGCTGCTCGAGTTCGCCGTGTCGTGGTTTCGACGTATCAAGCCACGAGCGGGGCAGGGGTGGCAGGTCAGGCGGAGTTGGTTGAATCCACGCGAGCCAACTTGGATCAACGCCATTTCCAACCGATAACCTTTCGCCATTCCATAGCCTTCAATCTCATCCCTCAAATTGGTTCCGAGAAGTACGAGGGCTATACTTCGGAAGAAATGAAAATGGTTTGGGAGACGCAAAAGATTCTGGGGGATGATTCCATATTGGTGTGTCCTACTTGTGTTCGTGTACCCGTTTCCAATTGCCACAGCGAATCGATCATGGTGGAAACGGAACGCCCGCTATCAGCTGCCGAAGCTCGTGAGATCTTTTCTGCGGCCGCGGGAATCATTGTCCAGGACGATTTGGCAGCTGGTGATTATCCAACACCACAGCGCTGCGATTTGCAGGATGGCGTCTTTATCGGGCGCATTCGCCGCGATCTGAGTTGTCCCAACGGTCTGGCGTTTTGGTGCGTTAGCGACAATCTGAGAAAAGGTGCCGCCACGAACGCCGTTCAAATCGCCGAACTGGTTGCATCGGGAAAGTACGCTGCATGCGGTTCCTGAAACTCACGATCGCCTATAACGGCACCTGT
>JBGSIY010000311.1:0-6238 GCA_041742275.1 Pirellulaceae bacterium
AATTGCACAACACACTGATGCCAGCGGCCGGCGGCATGGGAGGGGTTAGTTTAGCTCGCCCCCAAGACGTGACCTCGGGTATAAATGCCAACCCTGCGACTCTGACCCAATTCTCGGGGACTCAATTCATTTTCGGCAGTGGCTGGGCCGAACCGACAATGAACATGAACCAGACCAGTTCCCTGCCACTTTTGGGAGTTGAACCGTTTTCAGCCAAGTCATCGGCTCCTGGTGTGCCCGCCGGAAACATCGGGATTACGCAGGATCTGCGTGAATTGGGATTACCGGCCACCTTTGGCGTGGGCTTTGTGACCACCAGTGGTGGCTTTGCTGATTTCCGACACGTTCCGGAAAGTAACGGGACCAATACCGGGCTAGCCATGTTCTCAGTACCCATGGCTTTCGGCCTTGACCTCACGGAGCGTCTGTCCATTGGGGCCAGTGCGGCATTGGGAATTGCTTTTTACGATGGACCGTTCGTTGGTGTGAGCGGCATGACTCCTGACTATGCAATGCGTGGATCGTTAGGTGCCAACTATCGTCTGACGCCGGTTACAACTCTGGGTGCATACTATCAAACAAAGCAGTCTTTTCAGTTTAAGAATGCTTTCAAGTTCGGACTGGGTCCGGTTGAGATCGCTCGAAACATTGATTTGGACCTACCGCAAAACATCGGTATTGGTATCGCCAATGAAGCCCTGATGGAGGGACGATTGCTGTTGGGTGTCGATGTTCTATATAAGTATTGGGACGACACCAGTTCGTTTGGAAACTACTACAACAATCAGTTGGTGGTGCAGGTGGGGAGTCAGTTAAGCCTCGGACGTTGGCGGCTTCGAACTGGTTATGCATGGGCTGAAAATCCAATTGATCCGAACCCGCTCAATTTAAATGTGGGAGGAGTTCCAGTAGGAACGCTACCGGGTCTGGCCTATGCCCAAGGCTTGGTTGCCGTGACCAGCGAACATCGCCTTACGGGCGGTATCGGGATTGTGGACTTGATGCCCGGAATGGACTTCGACATTATGGCCGGTGGTATGTTTGAAAGCGATCAAAACCTAGGCAATTCCACTACGACCAGCATTGAAAGTTACTGGTTAGGTGCAGGCGTGACGTGGCGTTTTGGTCGAGGAGGCTGTGGAGATACCGGGGCCCCCGATCAATGGCAACAGTAGGAATTCCCAGGCACGGACGAGCGGCCAATCGTCGAATGTTAGCCGTGTCGCCCCACTGCGACGCTCTCGAAATTCGTATGAATCTCCAGCTATTTGGTTGCATGAGTATCAACATCTAAATCGAAATCTTTTAGATCTCCTAAACCATCACAAGTTTAGTCAATTCCCGCAAAAAATTGTTCTCAGGAAATTGATTGATGCTGTCGTGGATTTGTTTGTTGGTCTTAGAGCTGGCGGCAATCTCCTTGCCGTCCGTAACAGCGGAGGTCGTGATTTACGTTATCGGCGGCCTGTTAACAATCACGGTTTTGATTCACTATGTACGGCGGACTGTCCGTTGGCGACGATGCTTGAGTCTATGGTATCCGCAAAGAGTATCAACCTCGATATTGCATCACGGTTCAATGAAGGCGTCAACGAGTGGAAAGGTAACGCTCGAGTTCATGACTTTGCGAGACTATCAAAAAAATAATCATGCAAGATCATGTGTCTCCAATACCAACGAAAAAGTTCCTCTCGATTTTGATCGTAATGAGCTGCCTATTTCTGTTGGTTCCTGGCAATTTGCGAGCACAACTGACACCCGTTGAACGAAGCGTGAATCCGATAGTTATTCCAGACACGCCTGCCCTGGGCTCGATTGAGCAAAATCAAATTTTAGTAACAGACCTAACTTCCGACTTCCCTTTTTTGAACTTTTAGAATTCCATTGACGCAAACGAACTGAAAGATTCTGTAAGCGGCTTGAGTAGTAGTTCCGAGTCGAATTTGATCGGACGTGTGGGATACGATCATGGCTTCTTCATTGCCATCGATCGAGAGTCGGAAACCCCATCAAGTAACGAATCGTATTTTTTGAAGGTCAATGGTTGGGCGCAATTTCGCATGTCCAACTCCGAGGAATTCGGAGGTATTGACGGTTTTAACCAATTTCAGTTGAAACGCGCCAGACTCATTTTCTCACGCCATGCTTTCACCCCAGCTATCTCATGGTGGGTCGATGACGGGCGAAATTTACTTTCGAAATATCAGTCGATTCGTGGGCACGGATCAGCCGAATTTATTGGATCATGGTTTTTCCCTTGATTCCGGCTACTTTTTAATACCGCAAAAATTTTAAGTGTTGGCGCGCTGGTCAAGTGTGGTCGGCGATTCAGGGCCCCTGGGACTTGCGAATCAAAGTGCCGATGAGCGAACCGTTGGGGCGGTTTGGTACTTTCGCCGTCACGCGGCAAAATTAACCTTTGACGCAACCCAACTAGACGAAGCCCCCATCGACTCCTTTTCACTTGACATCTTCCCCTGACAACAAGGCTGGTTGCGGCGAACTCAGCTTCAATTCAGTTTTTAACGAATTGAACTATCGGCAGACAAACGGGGTCAACGACCTGTCAGCGTTGCGGAGAGACCGGGGAGCCTCAGCTCCGGATGTGTCCGCAATTTCCCAACGTTTCTTTTTGCAGTGGAACGATGGCGATGGCAGATTTTGTCGAGACCGACGGGATCGAAGACGATTTCTGTCGCGAACTGATCCATGCCGTGAACCGGACACCGTTACTTGAAAAAAATGCCCGCTCCCTTTTCGAAAGTTGCCACTCTTTCCGCAACGGTGCTTAAACGCCATTGCCGCATCGATTTTGATGTCACGTTTTTGATCGCTATCGGACATGCACCCAGCGGTTCGTGCAATAAAGGACTACCAGCATTTATGGGTAGAAATTGAAAGGAATTTTAATTTTGTTCACTGTCTATCGTTTGCGGTTTACAACCCTGTTGATTTCGGTCGTACCATTCAGCATCAGGCACCAAAAATAAAATTGACTCTTGCGGGAATTTAGTGGAGATTTAGACGAATCGTTTCCATTTCATTTATCCGGTGATTTGGCCGATGCGGTCTTCGCTCGTTTATTTTCAAGGCCTGGGATCAAGCCAGCAGTGGAGGTGATTGGAGAGGCCTGATTGTTCATCGAAAAAATCACCGGTGTAGACGAAGAACCCCCTCCATCCGAGGTGAACTCGGTTGGAGTCGTAGTGGTTCAGTTTCCGCCCCTTTAGTGGTGAATCCTTTGCTCACCCGAGATGAACTCGGAGGGGGCTCGTTTTATTTCGGAAAACGTTGGTTTAGCAAGATCGTCTCCTAGTTCACCTTGAGGCAAGCCGGGATTGCTCACTAACCGGTACCCGCCAATCACTATCCTGGCTCGACAACATGGCAAAGCGATTAGTAAGTTCGCTAATTCAGTGAATGGTAACGATCCGCTCGTTACAACCAAAGATACCCACTAAAATCCCTGAATAGCCATAAAGTTTGAACATGGCATAAATGTCAACTTCACAAAAATGAAACGGTATTTGCCCTGTCTTCAGCAATGAATCCCATCACAATACTCGTTGCCCACGATTACCCTTTGATTGAGGAAGGCTTGAAAAATATTTTAAGTCCCTCAGTTGAAATTCTTAACATCGCGGTAGTTCTCCAGAAACTATTAAAAAGCGATTCGCTCAGGTGATTCGGCCATTGTTATAAAACAGTCTCCCGTTGATGAGACATTTCTCGCCTTCTATGAAGTCATCGCCTGTCGTCGCTCTGCGACTGGGTCACGGCCGCCCTGTATCATGGGAACTCAGAGCAATTTGGAAAATTCTTGGATCTCGCAAGCCCAAGGCTACCCATACAATCACGCCGAATAGAATTGGCATGAAGAAGGGGTCGCCGATCCGAACATGCGTCGCCGTCGCGCCGCCTAAGTAGGCCGTGAGTAAAATCGCGGCCACAAACGCGGTGCGGGGGACGAGAAAAAGTAGCGCTATCGCGACCTCGACGATGCCAATATTGAACATCACGTCGGTCGCCCATCCCAATTTGGCAAACATTTCGTCTTTATCGGGGAAATCGATGAACTTTCCTATCGCACTTGCCAAACACAAAAACGCAACCAACAAAATACTCAAGACCCAACCCGCAATTTTCGCTTTAGATCGTTTCATTGATTGCCCTCTCTACCAAAAACCTAAGGGACGTATGTTACGCGGAACAAAAATTGCGTGACAGCATCTACTGTCCGTTTTTATTTTCAAAAAAACTCACTTAACCCGAATCCCAGTGCCGGACATAAAGGTAATCCATTTGCCATCCTCTCCCAGCATTCGCGATATAATTTTCATTTCTTTCTCTGATGTGAATTCATAGACGTCTTGAAACTGAGTCAGCTTCCCTGCGGCCAAAAAATTCGGCCCTTCGGCTTGCAGAGTTAAGATCTTCCCGGACGCATCGACAGAACCCTCATATAGCCACATCGTCGAACTCATCGAATCAACCCAAGTTCCCACGTATTTTTTCTTGGTATCATCGTATCCGATCGTTTGAATTCCCGTCATCGGAGTTCCGGCCATATCGCCTTTGAGCTCGTTCACGATCCAGAATTCCCCCAGCGCTCGCGAACTCAGGGTACCAACACATTCCATCGGTGGTTGCTCCGGCCCCATGGTTCCCTTGGATTCTGTTTTCCATTCTCCAGTGAATTTTGCCAGCCAAGCATGCTCCTTGGTTGGCCCCGGCATCTCCGGAAAGTCTTGTGCAAACGTGACTTGGGTAACAGGCATGATGCACAGGATCAAAATGTAGGACAGCCAATTTTTCATCGCGAGTTCTCCGTATTTAAAAGTAAATTGAAAAATCATTGTACTCTTGTCGAATGGACCAACTCAAATTCGACAAAGAATAAAAAGATTATTGTGGATTGCCAAAGGATATAAACTATAGTTTAATATGCAACCAAATGGTTGCATATGGGGAATTTACAGAAAAGGGATTCAAAACATGAAAAGTAGCTCGACGGATAGGATCGAAAAACAAATTGAAGTCAACGCGAACGTGACCCGCGTCTGGCGTGCGTTAACGGATTATCGCGAGTTCGGGCAGTGGTTTCGCGTTAACCTGGAAGGGCCCTTTGTTGTTGGCGAAACTACACGGGGACAGATCACCTATCCTGGCTACGAACACGTGACTATGGAAGTCATCGTCGACGCGATTGAAGCGGAACAGCGATTTGCGTTTTGGTGGAGGCCTTACGCCATTGATCCTCAGGTCGACTATTCGGCGGAACCCAGAACGCTAGTCGAGTTCACGCTCGAAGCAACTGCAACCGGAACTCGGGTACGAGTTACCGAATCGGGTTTTGATGGTATTCCAGCTCATCGCCGCGATGAAGCCTTTCGCATGAACGAAGGGGGATGGGCAGCTCAAGTAACGAATATACGAGACCATGTCGAATCGAATCCATAAAGGCTCCCGTAAATTGCCTACCCGGGAAAACGCATTGCTGTTCTCTGCGTTAGGTGATGAGACTCGTTTGCAATTGTTAGCAAAGCTGGATTCCAACACGCCGCAGTCAATCAAACAATTGACATTCGGTTTGTCTGTCACGCGACAAGCGGTCACGAAGCACTTGCGAATCTTGGAAAAAGCCAAACTGGTGACTCAACAAGTTTATGGCCGGGAACGTCAGTTTGTCGGACGCAAGGCGGCCATTGAGGAAGCTCAGGCTGCACTAAATACTATTGCAAAGCAGTGGGATGACGCTCTGATTCGCTTGAAAAATTTTGTCGAACAAACCCCTTAAATGAAGGTGCCACATGTTTAATATCATCCATCGCGTCGGTATCCAAGCCGCGGCGGCCCACGTTTACTCAGCCATTTCTACAGTCGAAGGTGTTTCCCGTTGGTGGACGCGCGATGTTTCAATTGACTCCATTGTCGAGGGCAGGCTCCATGTGAAATTCAGTGATCCCGACGGAAGGGTTCTGGGATCGATGGCGTTTGATATGGCCGACGTCGAAACAGAGCGACGTGTCCAATGGCATTTCAAATCCGGTCCCGAAGAATGGGTTGCCACGGACGTTACCTTTGAACTAAAACAAGAAGGAGACTATACGATTTTGCTGTTCAGTCATACGAATTGGCGAGAAGAGAGCGAATTTATGTCCCATTGCAGCATGAAATGGGCGACTTTTTTGCTCAGCCTAAAAGAACTCGTTGAAACCGGCACGGGCAGGCCTTCGCC
>JBGSIY010000312.1:0-14530 GCA_041742275.1 Pirellulaceae bacterium
CAGCTATATCCAAACGGAACATTTCATTATCAGCCCGCATCAAATTTTAACGGTACAGACTCGTTTACCTATCAGATTACGGATTCAGGAGGGTTGGCTGACCAAGCAACGGTGACGATTTCGATTCTCCCGGTCAACGACATTCCGGTTGCCGTTAGCGATCGCTATTCCGTAAGTCAAGGAAGTGTTTTGGAAGAACTTTCAGGCGTTTTGTTCAACGACTACGATGTGGAGACCTCGCCCTTAATCGCCGTGTTAGTGTCGCCTACTCAAAATGGCCAGCTTGTGCTGAACGGCGATGGTACGTTTACCTATGAGCCGAATATTGGTTTTATCGGAACAGACAGCTTTATCTATTTGGCGAATGATTCTGAGTCCAATAGTACGCCGGTCATTGTGCAAATTGAAGTGACGATCGGTGCAAATGCTCCCAATCCTAACGCGACGTCGTCAGGCGACCGAGCCAATCCAACGTCTGACTCTTCCACGAATAATGAAGAAGGTTTGGCGAATAACATAAATGGAGTCGGTTCGCCCGAATTGGAATTGATTCAACGATTGATTGGTAGTTTAAAACGGAAGGGTGCAGATACTCTCCCTCTCGATACCAATGGTCATGTCGATGACGGTTTAAGTCAGGAAATATCCATCGAACTAACGGAGCCGTATGTTATTTCAGGGAACGTTACCAACGGCGACCTTTATGGAAAATCGCATCCCGAGTTAGTCGGTTTTCGCGTGTCGCATCAACAGTTGACGATGAGCGTGCGTATGCAAGATAGTTATACGAACATCATATTTGACATCGAACATTTCTGGGGTGAACTGCGCGAGGTGACCAAACATACAACTGCGGACCCCAATGATGTCTCCATCGAGATTTCAAGTTTGAAATTGGGCTCGTTGAGTTTGGCGGCAGTGACCAGTTATGTCCTGTGGTATTTAAGAGGGGGCGTGTTAATGGCAACCCTGATGTCACAATTACCCACATGGCGAGCCATTGACCCGTTGCCAGTTTTGGATTCTTACAAAGCGAAAGACTTAGGGAAGTTAAAAGAAATGGATGAATACTTTTCCTAAGAGATTTTCGATTCGTTTTCATCAAAGTCGACAGGACGCATCTGCCATACCCCGCATTTACCTTCGAAATCAGTTTCGCGATACGAGTACGCTCACTCGAGACTCGTCCGACGTTGCGAATAGAAGTACGCTTTTGCCACAAGACCCAGTAATGATCAGCGGCAAGACTTAAGAAAATCGATTCATGGCGTCTTTGGCTTGTTTGCATGAGAAAGCTGCCAGACAGCCGGGACCAGAACCATTGATGCAATCGAAATTTTCGGGACTGAAAAAATTGCGTTAATGGCGATTGTAGGGATTGGCGTTGAATTGAGGCTTAGGGGATTGGTAGTTCTTAGGAAGACTTTCCATCATCGCGTCATTTCATGGGGTATGTTTTCGCACGATTGTCTTAATTCATCGTCTCCCGGTGCAGGTGCGCCCTAAAGTCCGGCAAATTATTTTTACGCGTTTATATTCATGTTCAAGATCAAAACCTCTACGAAACTAGCGATTATCATCATGATGATCGTCAACGCATGTTTGTGGACGGGTATCTCGCTGCGCATGATGCCGGATCCGCAAACAACGCTTTTGGAATCTCGAATTCGCATCACCGAATTGATTGGCCTCAATGCCGGAGTCTTTGCCCAAACCAATCGCATTGCTGATTTCGAGAAAGTCGTCCAGAGTTTCTTGGAAAAAAATCAAGGCATTGAAAGTGTTGGCGTTAGATCCAGGGGAAGCGACTACCGATTTTGCGTCGGCGGTCACAAAGAGAAATGGCAAAACGACTCCCAGGCTTCCGATCAGACAGCAATGGATATTTTTGCCAACGGTCGGCAATGGGGAACTGTGGAAATCTTGTTTCGAGCTGAAGACCCGAAGTTGGGTCTAGCTCATTATTTGTCATTTCCTAACGCCTTTGTTCTGTTTGTTTCCTCGCTGACAGGTCTCGCCGCGTGGTTGACATTCGCTCAGACTTTTAAATATCTCGATCCTTCCAAAGTTGTTCCCGGTCGCGTTCGCAGTGCTTTAGATTCTCTGTCTGAGGGTTTAGTTCTGCTCGATCCCAATTGGAACATCGTGCATTGCAATGAAGCTTTCTCGTCGATGGTGGCAATCCCAGCTGACGATTTATTTGGAACGCCGATTTCCAGATTTCAATGGATCTCATGCACTGGCGATATTGCAACAACTCTGCCATGGGTTACTAGTGCTTACGAACAAAAAAAGATCATTGGCGAACTCATGCAGCTTGAGTTCGGTGGCGAGATTCAAAAATACCATGTCAATTCCAATCCGATTGGAGATGGCAAGGGGAAATGTCGCGGAGTACTAATCAGTTTTGACAATGTCACACTCTTGGAGAAGCGAAAACAAGATCTTGCGGAAATGATCGATTCGCTACGACTTTCACGCGATGAGATTCAATCGCAAAATGAGCAGCTCCGATTCCTTGCCTCGCGAGATCCGCTCACGACGTGTTACAACCGCAGATCATTCTGGGAATTTTTCGAACACTATTGGGCGAACACTCAAAAAGATCTATTAAGTCTAATAATGGTTGACATCGACCATTTCAAGTCCATCAACGACAACTACGGTCATTCCAAAGGGGATGACGTATTGCGAGAAACCGGTGCCTTGTTGCAACACGTGGTTGGAAATAACGGCAATGTTTGTCGATTTGGTGGAGAAGAACTCGTTATTCTATTGCCAAAGCTTGGTTTGGATGATGCCCTGGCCGTCGCGGAGGGCCTGCATCAGGCCTTCAATCGCTGCCAACTGGCCGGTCTGTCGATTACGGCCAGTATTGGGGTTTCCAATCGTAAATTTGGTGCCATGGATTCTCAACACTTATTGGATCAGGCCGATCAATGTTTGTATGTCGCCAAACGCAATGGCCGAAATCAAATCGTTCGTTTTGACACCATCGATTCGGCAAGCGTTATCGAAGTGGCAGAGAACATTGAGACGGTAAATCAAGATACGTCTGCCCTCAAGTTATCCTACACGACAGCGATGGCTCTGTTCTCAGCCTTGGCCTATCATGATCAAAGCGTGGCCCGGCACAGTATTCAGTTGGCGGACGTTTCGTTAATGCTGGGAAGACGCCGCCTGGACCCAAGTATGCTCTATCTCCTCGAGATCGCGGCACTATTGCACGAAATTGGACGTTTAGGTTCCCGAGTCCCGATGGAAAGTGAAATCGATTTGTGTGATATGGAATGGCGTGAAAGCTATCTAGCGTTGCAAAAATTGAGTTGCGAAGTCTGCCGATCAGCGTTATCGAGTCGGATATTGAAGCAGATTGTTTTCGAACCCAACCCCGAAGAAATGAAGCAGCTCGGACTCTCCACCAAAGTGATCGCGGATTTTGAAGAGTGCTTTCGAATCCTGAATGTAGTCGATCATTTCTTGCATCATCTACAATGTTCTCTCGCACCGGCTGGCCAAAAATTTGCGGAAGCACTGACTCTTACTCAGCTCACCTGTCACCCCACCGCGAGCGAATGGTGTGGCATGTTAATGGAAATGCAAAAGGACGTTCAAGACTTGTTGGTTGATAAGAATCTGGAAGACATTGTATACGACCCAGAGACTGCAGGACTTTTGGTCGCCAGTATTGAAGATCTTTGTTTGGCACTAACTCAAAAAGATATCTCCAAATTGCGGCATGTCGTGTCCAGGCTCAAGGCAGAATCGACGGGTAAAAATGTGACATTGGTGACAGATGCCGTTGGCGAATTGCATAAGGCAATGGAGCAGCGGGGTGCCGAATTCGACGACCTTTTAGAACATATTGACCATATATTCAACCTCTGTCGCATGACTCGCACAAAGGTTCTGGAAACGGCAGAAGAAAGGTCTCCTCGCTCCAAGTTGATAAAAAAACTAACCCGACTTTAAAGCCTGGCCATGCTCCCACGAGCATGATAGTTTTCGATCTTGAAAATAAGTGTGCTTATGAAATCGCCGGATGAATCCTGGACATTCGAAATAAAATGAAAAACGTCCTGTTACATACACACTGCCTTGTGCGAGCTGGGCGTTTTTTGGCCCTGCGTTTCGCCTGCGGGGGTGTAAACGATCAGGATGATTCTCCAGGAAGAGGATCAAGGCATCATTTAGAGGCCTTAGAGCCTCGCATTTTTTTTAGTGGCTCTCCCCTATCAGAAGAAGTCTCCTCGACTATCGAGGACTTGACGAACCCATTTGAATTCTTGGTGGAGCCAGCAGGTGACGAAGTTTCATTCGACGAATGGGGCAGTACCGTTGAGGCTTCCACCAGTCAATCAACCAAACCCGTTCGACTATTGATTGTCGATTCGATGGTCGCGGATGTCTCCTCGATCATTGATGCCATGCAACAAGAATTCGAAAATCCTGCTCAGGTTATTTACCTCCCCGATTCCGCTGATGCGACTGTTGATCTTGCCCGTTTGCTCGCGTCTTATGAATCAGTCGATGAAATTCATTTAGTTTCTCATGGTGCGGAGGGGCAAATTCAATTGGGTGGGCAGTCGATCGATATCGCCAGTTTAGATCGAGACGCGAGTTGGCTGACTGAGTTGAGACGCGTCATGAGCGAAGACGGGGCGATTCACTTGTATGGTTGCAATGTGGCGGCCAACGAGAAGGGCGAAGCTTTTGTAGATCGTTTTTCATATTTGACAGAAGTGGTCGTCCATGCCAGTTCCGATTTGACAGGCCATCAAACATGGGGAGGTGACTGGGAACTGGAATATTATGCGGGTTTCGCCCATGAAGTTTCAAATTCTGCCTATCGTTTTAGCCAACCCGAATGGAATGGGGTTCTTGCGGTAATCAACGTAACGACTATCAACGACACCAATAATGCATCAACTCAAAGTGTCGATGCCTTGGTTGCCGCACCCGGCATCGACGGGATTTCTTTGCGCGAAGCGATTATTGCTGCGAATAAATCTGCTGGCGCCGATACCATCGTTTTCAATTTGGGGCCAGGGTTACACACGATCAATTTAAATTCCAAACTACCTAACATTACCGATACCCTGACCATTATCGGTAACGGAAATATTGAACTCAATGGAATCGCGGCAGGGGGCGGAGCCGATGGCCTTATCCTAAAATCAGGTGCGGATGGAAGCTTGATTGGCGGACTGATCATCAATCGATTCGATGAGAACGGGATTGTACTCGACGATGTTAACAATGTGACCTTGGTCGGCAATCGGATTGGGACAGACGCCTCGGGGATGGTTGCTCTCGGCAACGGTTTAAATGGAATTTTAATTTATAAGGGGGCCAGTAACAATCTGATTGGCGGCAACTCCATTGGAAACATGAATTTGATTTCTGGGAACGTTCAAAACGGAATCCTAATCGATGACAGCAACACCTCAGGAAATGTCGTTCTCGGCAACTTGATTGGAACGGATGCGACAGGGTCCGCTTCGTTGGGGAATTCACAATCGGGTATTGAGATTCGGGGGAATGCCACAGCCAATCAAATCGGGGGAGTCAACGCAGGAGAGGGAAATACGCTCGCATTCAATTTGGGCGACGGCATCAAAGTTCAAAAGCACTCTGAATTTAATACACTGCGCGGAAACTCAATCCACTCTAATCACGGCCTGGGGATCGATTTGAATGCAAACAGCATTACTCTGAATGATCCTTTGGACTCCGATAATGGCGCGAACGGCCTGTTGAACTTTCCAACGATTGACTCGGCTACAACATTTGCTGGTAACACACGAATTGTCGGTGGTCTGAGCAGTCTGGCAAATGTTGCCGGTATGATCCTGGACTTTTATTGGAGTCCCGTGGCTGATGGGTCCGGTCACGGCGAAGCATTGAATTATATCGGCGCGACAACCGTGAACACTGACATTAGCGGCGCGGCCACGTTTGATGTCATTTTCAATGGGATGGTGCTTCCCAGCGGCAGTTATGTGACAGCCACCAGTACGGATCCCAATGGAAATACTTCTGAGCTTTCGTTGAACCGCGCCTCGGTTGGCAGTATTGCGTTTTCTAGCGAAAACGAGGTTTTGGTTAATCAAACGACGGACGACGACCAAATGACCTCGCATGATACTCGAGGTAGTCACCGAGCCGTTGCCGCGGACCAAGACGGTAATTATGTTGTCGTCTGGTCGTCCCAGGGGCAAGACGAATCGGGTTGGGGAGTCTTTGGCCGACGATTCGATAAAAATGGTAATCCCCTGACCCATGAGTTTCAGATCAACGGCATCCAGTCCGACGACGAACAACATGCCACAGTCGCCATGAATGACTCGGGCCAATTTGTGGTCACTTGGACGGCCAACGATCACGATGGCTCTGGCAAGGGTGTCTTCTATCGCGTGTTCAATGCTTCAGGCAACGCAATCACGACAGATTTGCAAGCCAATACGTCATTCAATTTTGATCAACATAATGCTTCCATCGGAATCGACGGGGCCGGAAATTTTGTCATCGCGTGGAGTGGTGAGGGTGATCAATCGGGCAATGAAGATAACTCAGGAATTTTTGCTCAAAGGTTTGATGCCAGCGGGGCAAAAATTGGCGCGGAATTTATCGTCAACGAAGGTTTGCTAGAACGGCTGGGATCTCAAGTCAGTCCTGCAATTGCCATGAATAGCGCGGGACAGTTCGCTGTTTCATGGAATGATGGCGGCGGAGTTCATGTTCAGCGTTTTCATAGTAATGGCAACCCAAATGGAGGGCGCAACATTGTCGACTCATTGGCGTCAGTAGGCAGATCTGCTCTGGCTCTCCGTGATGATGGATCGTTGGTCGTTGTTTGGCAAGCGGGGCTTTTGGACCTGGATGTCTACTTCAGACGTTACGCCGCTGACGGAAGTGCATTAGGCGTGGCCGAACGGGTTGCCTCATCCACGTCAGGAAATCAAGCCAATCCATCGATCGATGTTGATCCGTTAGGAAATTTCATAGTGGTTTGGGAGGGAGCGGGAAATCAGCCTAGCAACGGTGACGGGTCGGGAGTCTTCGGTCAGAAATACAGTACATCCGGAGTTCGCATCGGTAACGAATTTTTAATAAATCAAACGACGTCGGGAATACAATCCCAAGTTTCTGCATCGTTTCTAGACCATGGCAACGTGGTCGCCGTCTGGAGCGGGAATGGAAATCAACCGGGGCATGAAGACTCGGTAGGGGTTTTTTCCAGACACTTTGAATTCACATCATCGGTGGTAAATGATCTTCCGACAGTTCAGCCTCAGCCAACGGTTTCGATTTTGGAGGACCAATCGCTTGTCCTCGTAGCGAATCAGTTTGGCTTTGCCGATAGTGACGGCGGCTTATTGTCCGCGATTCAGATCCAAGACGTCACAGGTGGGTTCCTGCTCAACGAGGGACGTCGAGTCGAATTTGGTGAAGTTGTCAGTCGGGCTGAACTTGATTCCGGTTGCGTGAAATTTGTTCCCATGGAGAATCTCAGCGGAACGGCAGTGGCGTCAATCGCCTATCGCGTCAGCGATGGAATCGATTTTTCTCAAGACCTGGGTTCTCTGCAAATCAGTATTTTACCCGTCTCCGATGGCGTTTCCATCAACAGTGGAACCTACTGGACGCCCAACTCATTGGGTGCCTTAGTCAATAGCTCGACTCTGGGCGCGCAATCGTCATCACAAGTGGCTGCTCTTAGCCAGGGTGGCCATGTGGTGGTTTGGAGCTCCCGGGATGGCTACCTGGCCGATGGCGATGATGGAAGCCAGTACTTCGGACAATTATTTGACGCTGATGGTGACCGCGTAAACGGTGAGTTTCTCTTGGGTGACGCAATTGCTGTGGGAGCGCCTAATATTCGGGTCACCGCGTTGGCTGATGGAGGATTTGTCGCTGTTTGGACGGGTGGCAGTTACGACATTTATGCTCAGCGCTACGACATCAATGGCAGTGCTCTGAATCTGGACGGCTCCTCGGCTACCGTGGCAACGCCTACCCGAGTCAATAAATTTACCGCAGGAAATCAATATGATGTTGACGTTGCGGCGACGTTGGATGGATACGTATTGACATGGAGCAGTCGCGATCAAGGTGTGGTTTCTAGCGACACCGACATTGTCACTCGCTATATTGACCTCAACGGCAATATGTCAAATGAGTTTCAGGTCAATCAATACGACGTAGGCGTGCAACGCAATCCACGATTGGCCGCTCTGAATGACTACCAGTTTGTCATTACCTGGATAAATCAATCGGGAGATGGTTACGATATCTCGGGGAGTATTATCGAACTCGGAAGTGACGTACCCGGTCTGGAATTTTCTATAAATTCGGAGACGGCGTTACGCCAGGCGGGGCAGCAAGTAGCCAGCTTGGGGACGCACGGATTCGTAGTCGTTTGGCATTCTGAAAACGGCGATGGAAGTGACTACGGTATTCGAGCCCGTCGTTTCGATCTCAGTGGAGCTCCGCTGGATGCAAGTGATTTTGTCGTCAATGAAGTGCAATCCAGTGGGCAGACGAATCCTGAAGTAGTTGGTTTTGCCGACGGTTCGTACGTTGTTCTTTGGCAGTCTCCTGGCGTGGAAGGTGACAGTAGTTATGGAATTGCGTCGCGTTTCTTCAATGCGTCAACCGGTTCATGGGGTCCGGAGACGGTCGTCAACAATCCTCGAGCGGGACACCAAACGCATGTCGACGCCGCCCGTTTGGCAGACGGTTCTGTGGCTGTAACATGGACAACGACCGCCGGCCTGGGAAGTGAGCCCAATTTTGTATCCGAGATCATTATGGCGAAAATGGTGCCGGCAGTCCTTGCGATGGAAGACCATTTTGTACCCCTTGATTTGTCCATTCAATTGTGGGATCACGATGGAAGCGAACAAATCACACAAATATCGTTGGCCCAGTTGCCTCCTGGATCGGAGTTGACCGACGGCGTGAATCTGGTTACCGCGTCGACCTTGTCCAGTGTCAATATTACGACATGGGATTTGACACAACTGTCATTTCGGCCACCGCTGAATTCGACTTCGTCCGTCTCTTTGATGTTGCAAATTTCATTTGCCGACGGGGCGAGTGTTCAGTCACAATGGTTGCCGATCAGGGTGGAGGTGGTGGGGGCCAATGATGCGTTGCTGCTGCCCAATCGGACCCTCAACACAACTGCCGCAAATTCTGTTACGTTGTCTGCAACTGATGTCGCGAACGCGAGCATGGATCCCGATTCCACCGCAGTAACACCCCTTGCGGCCGTGCCGTTGTTGGAATATCTCGTGAATTCCAACACGATCGAGATTGTGAACTCGTCTTCCCAACGCGTCTGGGAAGAATTGGAAGGTGGCCAAGATATCTTGCTGGCACCGTCCACCCAGTTGATCGATATTGTCGACTCGGCAATCGGCGGCCTGAAGCGAGGGTTTGACTTGGCCGGACCCTCCGCCGGACTCCTGGAACTAACTGATCTGAATTCCAACCAAGTCGCTTTTGAGATTTGGGTCCGTCCCGACAACCTGACACAAACCAGTATTCTACTGGAATGGGGGACAGCCGATCATGGTTTATCCATGATACAAACGGGATCGACCGTCCGACTCGCTTATGCGACGGCGGGCCAGGTGCATGGCGTTGTCATACCAACATTGGAGTTGTTGGGGACGGGACTTGTCGCTGGAGAATACAATCAAATTGTCGGCGTTATCGATACGGACGGTGACTTTTTAGGGGATGCGTCTTTTGCCGATCTCGCCCTGTTCGTAAATGGGAAACTAGCAGATGCCGCCGTTGATATTGCGGTCCTTCCTCCATTAACGTCATCTTCAATTGCCACAATATCTGGAAACGCAGAAGCTGTCGCCGGAATCGGCGGGGCAATCGGTGCATTTGCTTCAGGGCTTGGTACGGGCCACGCCGAATCGTTCGAGGGGCAAATCGGTCGACTGGCCATATTCAATGGTAACTTGACGTCTAACGAGGTCCATCATCGCTTTGTCGATACAGAAAACGGATTCGACGTCGTTGCCATCGACGGCATATCTATCAATGGCCCAACAACGATTATTCTCAACTCAGGTGCTCAAGTTCAACTTTTGCCTGATGGTTCATTCGAATACGACCCTTTTGGCCAGTTCAATCATCTGGCTCCCGGACAAACGGCGACGGATCAGTTTACCTATACGGTCGTCGATCAAGGCGGTTTGCAGTCGACGGCTACGGTTTTGATCAATATCGAGGGCAATCCCAATGTGTTGCCTCACGCAGTTGACGATACCATTTCCAGTGTCCATTCCACATCGTCCACGATCATATCGATTCCGGATTTGCTGGACAATGATTTCGATGTCAACTCTGATTTGTTGCAGGTCTTTGACTTGGGCCGTCCCGAACAGGGCATTTTGATCAACAACGGTAACGGGACTTTAACGTATACCCCCAACATAGGCCAAACGGGCAGTGACTCGTTTGATTATACGCTCACTGATGGGCGACAAAATTTGATGCACCATTGGGACTTGGACCATTCGGCAATAGATTTGATCGGTGGAAATTCGGGTGTCGTTACCGGAACCGCAATCGGCCCCGGCGGTAAAGGCCTCTGGTTTGAAGAACTTGATCAAGATCGCGTCGTCATTCCCGATTTCCATTATGGCTCCAGCTTTTCAGTCAATTTGGAGTTTTACGTTGATGACTTCAACGGAACGGGGTATCGCTATCTATACAGCCATGGGATGGTCGACGACAAAATTCAGGTCTTCATTCGCGAAGACAATGAACCCATGCACACGCCGGGAACGCTCGCCACCATCGTTCAGGACGGAAACGACAGCGAGAACGTACATGAATTGAATATCGATCTGACTGGAATGACTCATGGCTGGCACCGTTATACCTTGGTTGTCGAGGAAGATGTCGGCTCACGAGTATATCTAGATGGGACGTTGCAGGCGACAAGCCATCGAGGTGCAGACGGAATCAATCCAACGGGGAATGTTTTTCTCGGCTCTCGTAACGACTTGTCCAATTCGGGTTTTATGACGGGTGGTATTGCCGACGTCTCCGTCTTCAGTACGGCGTTGGATGCCGATCAAGTTCACAATTTGCCGGCGACTTCCACTTCCACCACGGGCACGGTCACTATTCACTTCAACGCTCCGCCGACTGCAGGAAACGATAGCTTTTTGACCCGAGAAAACGCGGTATTGCACGGTAATGTCGGCGTCAATGACAGTGAACCCAATCACGATCCCTTGGTTTTTAGTCTGGTAACGGCCCCAAGTCGTGGATCATTAATCTATCAAGCCGATGGTTCGTTTGCTTTCGATCCCGAACAAGATTTCGACATGCTGGCCGTCGGTGAAACAGCTACGGTCAACTTTGTCTACCGGATCGTCGACCCAACTGGTGAAACAGACACGGCAGTGGCTACGATTACGATTCAAGGCGAAAATGATGTACCGATTACGGATATGAATTACGTCGAAGCGGAATTCATGTTGGCAAATAATCAAATCTTACATGGAAGCGGCTTACTGGACGACCTACGTGATATCGACGGGGATACCTTGCGAGTTCGAACCACGCCGGTGGAACAGCCCGAGCACGGTCGCCTGCAACTCAAAAGCGATGGCTCGTTTCTGTATCGACCGAATCGGAATTTTGTGGGTACGGACCGATTTCAATACCAGGTTTTGGATGGTCAGGGAGGAACTCTCATTCTCGACGCAACGATCGTCATCAATGCTTCTGCGGAAGGTGAGCAAGTTCCCATTTCAGTTGAGCCTATAACTGATTTTACCGGCATCGCTCCCTTGCCCGACAGGCCAGCGGCGACGAGCGAGGCGACCAAGGTCATCGAACCCACAGCGGAAGAACCAGCGCCGGCCGTCACAAATTCTGAAAACTCCCAAGTCGCCCCAACAGGACCGGTCAAATCAATTGTCGATTCTGCGGAAGGCGCCGAGGAAATCGATCAATCCCATAATTCTGATATATCCGCGGATACGAGAAATTCCGAAGTCGAATTCTATGATGGTTTCGTGGATGAAATAAGTTTTAATGCAGTCAGCCTATTTGCGATCTATGATTCGGAGCTAAACAAAGTCGACGTCAACAACTTGTCTGAAATGATTTTCCATCGAACCTCTGGCGTTCGCACTTTAGTAACAATGAACGAATCCGTGGATTGGTTGGCCAGTTATTACACCCAACTTGATACGGCTGAGAGTGACATTTTGTTGCCCATGGCTGATGTGATCCCCATCACGGCAACAGCTGCTGCTGGTTTGCTGACTATGGGTTATGTCACATGGATGATTCGAGGCGGAATTTTGCTGACAACATTTGTTTCGTCGCTTCCAGCCTGGCAATCATTTGACCCCTTGATTGTTGTACAGAATTCAAATCGAGAACATGAAACGGGTGAGTCCATTGAAGATATTGTTGATGCTTAAAGATTACTCACAGGGCTGTGGAACACAATAGAAATGATGCGCTGGTTTACAACACGTTTACGGATCACAAGCGGCTTAATCGGCTTGCTCATGTTGTCGTATACTGCAGCCACGATCATGAATTTTGTTCCCTCCGAAACAATTCCGCGCCTTCAATGCCGCACGGTCATTTGCGAAAATTTTGCGATTTCAGCCTCTGCGCTGGTTCAAAGCGGCCATATGAAAGCGTTGGAGAGTGCGTTGCAACGCGGGGTCTCAAGATGTCCAGATTTAATGTCTTTGGGAGTGCGTGATCGTCTGGGGCGATTGGTGATGGCGACCGCAAACCATGACAAAATCTGGATATCTCACCAAAATTCCCAAAGTCATGAAGTGGCAAGCGATCAATATTCCGTACCGATTTTCAGCAATGGAAACGAATGGGGCGAAATTGAATTTTGCTATCAACCACTGAAACGAGGGGACCGATCGAGCTTGTCGGGGTTCTTCTATTATGCTCGCCTCCCCCTGTTTTTAGGCGCGTCGACCTTCATTTCATTTTTTATCTATTTGCGAATGATGTTGACTCAGATCGATCCATCCAAAACCGTCCCCTCGCGGGTACGTTCCGCCCTAAATAACTTGACGGAAGGCCTGCTGGTTTTGGACACTTACGGCAGGATCGCCCTGGCCAATGACGCGTTTTGTAAGATTGTGGACCACACGCCGGAAGCGTTGATCGGCAAACAGCCAGAAAAACTTTTTCAATGGCTGAGTAGTCAAACCAACCATGATTCCAAATCGCAGAAGCTTGTCGAGCCTTGGGTGAGGGCCATGAAGTCGGGTGAGTCGATTGTCGATGAAATTTTGTTCTTCAAAAAGCCGGGCTCGACTGACGATTCGCCTGAATTTGTGATTTTTAAGGTTAATTGTGCGCCTATCTTAGGGGCGTCAAGCAGCAAAAACGGCGTGTTGGTCAGTTTTGACAATGTGACCGAGTTGGAGGCCAGCAAACGAGCTGCAGAAACCGCCAACGCAGCCAAATCGGCTTTCCTCGCCAACATGAGTCATGAGATTCGAACGCCGATGACAGCCATTCTCGGTTTCGCTGATTGGTTGCGACGCGGGTATGCCGAATCACGTGAAGAAGAGTTCGAATACCTTTCGACAATTCATTCCAGTGGAACGCACTTGTTAGATCTTATCAATGACATCCTTGACCTATCAAAAATTGAAGCCGGAAAAATGGAAATGTCACTGGATTGGACGTCGCCACATCGAATCTTGCAAGATGTTTACAACATTTTGATGATTCGCGCCAAGGACAATCAAATCACTTTTGAAATTGAATATGAATCGGATTTGCCTGCCAAGATTTTGACTGACGAAGTCCGCTTGAGACAGATCATCACCAATTTGGTTGGCAACGCCATTAAGTTCACAGAACGGGGTGGGGTGAAGATCAAGGCTGGTTTGAGAGAGTCGGTCAACGGCCCTCAATTGGAAATCGCAGTATGCGATACAGGTGTCGGGATGACGCCGGAACAATTGGATAAAATATTTAAACCTTTTGAGCAAGCTGACGCTTCCGTAACCAGAAAATTTGGCGGAACCGGATTGGGCTTGACGATCAGCAAAAATTTTGTCGAAGCATTGGGCGGAGAATTGAAAGCGGCCAGCGAGTATGGTCGGGGAAGCGTGTTCGCCTTCTCGATTGACATTGGCGACATTTCCCAAGTTGAGCGAATATCGCATGAAGTCTACGCTCAACAACAACGCTCCCTAGTTCCCGTAGCTGGGAAAAGAATCACTCTCCCATCGTGTAAAGTTCTGATTGTCGACGATGGAGAACAGAATCGGCGGCTAATCCGTTTGTATTTGACACGGGCCGGGGCCGAAGTTTTTGAAGCGGAAGATGGGCTGATTGGGTACAACATGGCCATTACCGGGGAATACGACATCGTATTGATGGACATGCAAATGCCTGTCATGGACGGTATGCAATCTACCTCGCGATTGCGAGCCGAAAATTATCAACTTCCCATCATCGCGTTGACGGCCAATGCGACTGTTGAAGA
>JBGSIY010000313.1:0-4567 GCA_041742275.1 Pirellulaceae bacterium
GGCCAGTGCACGCCGGTTATTAGATCTAAAGCAAGTTGAAAAAAAGCTCGCAGCCACTGAGGACTTACAGAAACATCATTTTCGTGAATCGAGTTGCCGTCTCACCCCATGGCTGCCGAACTCACAACAAACTTCGGACAGAAGTTTTAACGGTCACTTCTTTATCCGATCCTCTTTGTCCGATTCTACTGCGTGATCCGCTGGAACGCTTTTTTTGCCATTTATCAGCGAGCCATGCATCCACAAGCCATTGAACATCGACCGAAAACACTCTTCAGAACTCTTGATCCAAAAAAATTCGATCTTGAGACTATGCGACCACTCTCAGTCCAACGACACTTTGCTCGCGGATCGCATCTAAAAACTCTTCGAAAATTCGAACGTCCAATGCCGATGCTGCTTCATTTTCTGGATGAAACTGAGTACCCATCGCAAACCAATTGGAGTGCGTGCTTTCAATCGCCTCGATTACCCCGTCAGCACATTTGGCAGTCACGCGGAAACCGGGTGCTAATTCATCGATCGCCATATGATGACGACTGCTGACGCGAATCTCGCCATCGCCATAAACACGTTCCATGATAGAACCCATGGCAATAATCAATCCATGTCGATGCCCAGGATCTTGAGCGTCCTTGTGAGGCAATGAGTCCGGCAGATCTTCGGGAATATGCAAGAAGAGATTCCCGCCCAAGGTAATATTGATCAATTGCATGCCCACCCCGATTCCGAACAAAGGCATCCGGCGACTGCAAATGAGTCGACAGAGCATGCGGTCAAAGGTCTCGCGTCGTTCTTCCATAGGTCGAACCGCCGGGTGCAACATAAAACCATCTCGTTGCGGATCCAAATCGGCCCCGCCCACCAGCAAGAAACCATCCAATCGGTCTAGTGCCGCATTGATGTCGTCCTCGTTGTCCAAAGGTGGCACAATTACCGGAATCCCACCTGCGCGAATGATATTGTCATAATACCCCGCAGTTACCACCGAAAATGCCGGTTGGTTCCCTTTAGCTCCTCGATAGTCCGCGTTAATTCCAATCAGTGGCTTGCTCAGCATTCCAGAATCTCCTTGCTCTGTTTTAGTCTGCTTGCTTCTGTTACTCGGCGCAAATCTTTGCTGCCATCACAATAGCCAATTAAACTTGAAAGTAGACGAACCGAATGGAATGATACTAGATGATGCAAATTTATTCCCGTGACGGAAACTCAATACCCCAGCTGGGCTTTCCTATTGAGTAAACTTAATAGTCGTTTTGATCTTACTAGTTCAGGAACCAGATGGTCCCGAAATAATAACCTCTGCGACGACCCTTCCATTTTTAATAAAGTTGCGGTTTTCATTTCGCTCATCCCAGAGCGTGCGTCGTTCCCCCCCGAAATTGACGTTGGCTTCACCACCCCAAGCTCGCTAAGTAAAACGAAGCCCGGGTAGTGAAGCGATGAGTTGTAACAGCTGTTTGATCACTTCTAAAGCATCAACTTTATTTCGTTAAGCAAAAAATATCAGGCACTACAGATTGTGCCAGCACTGACGAAACGCTAGCGTAACATGTCTTGACACTCGAATTTGAATACTTTTTTAAACGTTTTATAATCTCTGTATATGAAATATTCCCAAGTTTGCATTGAATCGCTAGGTTACACGACGCCCGCCGAAAAATGGTCCTCGGCCGACATCGAACAAAAACTCAATCCCATCTATGACCGGTTGAAGTTGCCTCACGGGCGATTGGAATTGATGACAGGCATCCGAGACAGAGGATTCTGGCCCCTGGGGGCTCCCCCCAGCCGCCTGAGCGTTCTCAGTTGCGAGCACGCTCTCCAAGCCGCAGACCACGACCGCAGTCGCGTTGGCCTACTGATTCACGCCTCTGTTTGTCGGGATTTTTTAGAACCCGCAACGGCCTGCACCGTTCATCACCAACTGGGCCTAAGTGCCGACTGCGTCATTTACGACGTCTCCAACGCGTGTCTGGGCATCCTCAACGGTATTCTACAAGCCGCGAACATGATCGAGTTGGGGCAAATCGAATCGGCCCTGATTGTCGGATCCGAAGGAGGTCGGCAACTCGTAGAAACCACCATTAACGCCTTGAACTCCGATCATTCTCTAACCCGGAAGTCAATCAAAGATGCAGTGGCATCTCTAACAATCGGCTCGGCCAGTTGCGCTATTTTACTAAGCCACATGGATAAATCTCGGTCGCAAAATCAACTCGTCGGAGGAGCCGTGATTGCCAACACACAATGGAATCACCTCTGCCAAAGTGACCATGATCAAGCCGGAGCCAACTTTCAGCCATTGATGTCCACCGATTCAAATGAACTCCTTCTTCAAGGTGTCCAAACCGGCGTGACCACATTCGAAAAATTTTTAACGACCACACAGTGGCAACGCTCGGATATCGATCGCACCGTTTGCCATCAGGTCGGCGTGGCCCACCAGAAACTCATGCTGGAGTCGCTGCGACTTCCCCGGGATAGGGATTTCGCGACCTACCCGATACTGGGCAATACCGGGTCGGCAGCCCTACCCATCTCCTTGGCACTCGCTGCCGAAACCGGGTTTATTCCCGCAGGTGCCCGCGTTGGACTGCTTGGCATCGGGTCGGGTATCAACTCCATCATGTTGGGCTGCCAATGGAATCGCTCTCTCGTCCAAGGTGGCACTTTTTAATTGCACACCCTTAGGCACGGTTATCTTCAATCTGACACCGGCACCAGATCCATGCCATGATGTCTTGGAATTCTCCCAGGGAATTCTAATCGTAACTCCTGCGATTTTTTCGAACGAGTATCAAATCACGGGCGTTTACCCTCTAACTCGGTTCTGCCTTGTTGACGGCCCCAACACAAAAAAGGGAATACCGATATGACACCTCTCGCTGCGTCGAGACAACATCGCGATCTTTAGATTGCAAGTTGGTTATATTCTAAATGCACTACGTCGATTTTCGATTTCCGCGAGTTGATAGAGACGCCCGGTGCCACTCCCCGGACAGACTTCGCATGTTCTATTCCATTCTTGTTCCGTACGCAAATTCGATTCCCAAAAGGGCCAAGTTCGACATTGACGAGGACGCCCCGCGTAGACTTGGCATTTTCGAGTGTCCTCATCAAAGAATACGCAGGAGCCATTGGGGAACTCTTTCAAACTATACCGAATTCCAATTTTTCGCGTATAAAGCCTCTGGAATTCCTCAAAATCTAATTCCAAAATCTGAGCGAGACCTTCCATTTCTTCTTTATTCACCCACACAAAACCTGAAAAGCCCGTGCAGCAATTGCCGCACTCCGAGCAGGAAAATTTCAGGCCTTTGTGATACCAAGGTTTTTGTTCACCCATCGTTATTCTCAATCAATCTCTATAAATTTAAAAATTCTTTTAGGCCAAACATCTAGAATGAATCGGGCATGTACGGGACGCAATCGATTTAACTCGCCGACCACTTCACTTTCAAAAACACAAAATGATTCACGCCATCATTCGCATCGTCCGCGTCCAATTTGATTCAACGTTGTTTCTCGACGTTGCCGTTTCTTTCCAACATTGGAATGGCGGCGGCGGTGAGTGGGGCAACGCCATGAGTATACCGGTTTCGACGTGTGGATGCACCATGTCGGCCACTCTGTTGGCTTCACTATCAGCCACGGGAAAACATCTCGAAAATTGCTTTCGATTTCCTCCCACCCCGATCCGTTTTAACCGCCTATTTGGTACATCGATTTGCCGGGCCGAACGAATCCGGGTTCACCAATCCCATGCCCCGACTTTTTTTTCCAAACGCAGTCTTGCAACAGGCGTATCAAGTCATCATTGGAACCTCCCTGCCGCAGTACTGCCCGCGCATCCCATTCTTCGGTTCCGAACAAACAGTTGCGAAACTTGCCTTCCGCTGTCAACCGCAAGCGATTGCACGAATTGCAAAAGGGTTCCGAAATCGAATTAATGAACCCGACTTGTTGCACACCGTCGGAGTATCGAAAATCGACAGCCGGTTGACTGGGGTCCGCCCGCTCCAGCGGTACCAAAGGACAAATCGATTGGGAGAGCAAGTCTCGAACCTGCCTGCCCGTCAAAATGGGTTGATTGCCCCAATTTTGCTCCGCGTCCAAAGGCATAAACTCAATCAACCGCAAATGCAAATTTTGCTCACGGCAAAAACGAGCCAATGGTACGAGGTCCTGTTCATTGATACCAGACATCGACACCGCATTGATTCGCAACTCGGAAAATCCAGCCTGTTGCGCGGCGGCTATTCCCTGAAGTACGGCAGCGAGTCCCGTTCGACGCGAGATTTTTTCAAAAGTGTCTTCGCTCAATGTGTCCAAGCTGATATTCAAACGCTGGAGTCCCGCATCGGCCAGTGCCTGGGCATCACGCTCCAATAATAAACCGTTGGTCGTGAGAGCAAGATCTTCTAACTTTGGCTTAGAAGCCAAACGTTCAATCAATTTCGGTAAACCTTGGCGAACCAGAGGTTCCCCTCCCGTGACCCGGATTTTTCGAATTCCTAATTCTAAAACCACATCGACAACACGTTCGATTTCCTCGAACGTTAAG
>JBGSIY010000314.1:0-3218 GCA_041742275.1 Pirellulaceae bacterium
ATCAGCGGCAAGATGGCCAATGATTAGATGGTTAATGTGTAACTGTTGATCGGGCAACTCAGGACGCCGAGTGACAGAGGCTCACACTAGGTCTCAGACAAATAACTCGAATGCGAAACAACCCGTTGGTGAAGCTCGTTAGCATTTAGTAATTGTCCCGAGATAAGATCCTGGTTTGAAGTTAGTGGCTCGACTCGCCGAGTCGAGAAATCACGGCTTGGAGAGCGGTGCGACATAGAGCCAAATCGCCAGGAGCCAAATCGCCAGTTTATTTCCGTACAATGCCTTGGGCTCGTAGGTACTTGGGGATTTGGTTTCGAAGCAAGTCAGACGGTGCTGGGGACGGTCCCTCCCGCGGTTCCCAGTTGTTAACCCGAGGGCACGGGATGCAACATCCACCAAGATCAACTCGGCGACAACATGCTTGAGGAGAGGATTATGACTGAGTCAAGTGCATCGCAAGGTGTCGAGTTTCGCTGCTTCTCCGGCTGTCCCGGTCGCTATTCCATCTTCGAGATTATGTACACCTGCCCTCACTGTGGTGGGTTGCTGGAAGTGCATCATGATCTCGAGCCGCTGAAGCGCGTCAGCGCGTATAAATGGCAACAACTTTTTGATAATCGGGCCAGTACCAGCCAGTGGCCCTATGGGAGTGGTGTCTGGGGCATGCGGGAATGGGTGATGCCCCATCTGCATGACGAGAACATTGTTAGCATGTTCGAGGGAAATTCGAATCTGTTTTGGGCGGATCGACTGGGCAAGCAACTGGGAGTCCCCGATTTATGGATTAAGCTGTGTGGGAACAGCCATACGGGCAGCTTTAAAGACTTAGGAATGACCGTTTTGGTGAGCGTCGTCAAGCAGATGATGAGCATGGGAAGTCCCGTTCAAGCCGTGGCTTGTGCCAGTACCGGTGACACCAGTGCGGCGCTGGCCGCTTACGCCGCCTACGCCGGGATCCCCGCGATCATCTTTTTGCCAGCGGGCAAAGTTAGCACCGCTCAGTTAATTCAACCAGTTTCCAATGGCGCTCTGGTTTTGGCATTGGATACCGATTTCGACGGCTGTATGAAAATTGTTCAGGAAGTGACGCAGGACCAAAGCATTTACCTTGCTAACTCCATGAACAGTTTGCGAATCGAAGGTCAAAAGACGGTGGGCATCGAAATCGTGCGTCAGTTCGATTGGGAGGTTCCCGATTGGATTGTCATCCCTGTCGGCAACCTCGGAAACATCAGTGCCATGCACAAGGGATTTCGAATGATGATCGAGTTGGGGTTGATTCAAAAGATGCCTCGATTGGTTGCGGCTCAAGCGGAGTCGGCGAACCCGTTTTATCGTTCGTTCGCTTCCGGGTTCCAAGAGAAATCCTCCGTCACAGCCGGCGAAACATTGGCCAATGCCATTCGGATCGGAAACCCCGTGAGTTACTCTAAAGCCGTTAAGGCGATACAAGAATCCGACGGCATTGTCGAACAGGCCAGCGAAATGGAGTTGGCTGATGCCGCTGCCCACGCTGATCTCACAGGGATGTTCACTTGCCCCCACACGGGCGTGGCTTTGGCTGTGCTCCGCAAACTTGTGGCTCGCGGTGTCATCAAGTCGCACGAGCGAACGGTAGTGATCAGCACGGCTCATGGTTTGAAATTTTCGGACTTCAAGGTCGGGTATCACGAGGGCTCCTTGCCGCAAATCGTCAGCCAGTACAAGAACCCGCCGGTTTATATTGAGGCCAAGGCAGCGGCGGTCAAAGAAGTTATCCGCCAGCGACTTGGCCGGTAATCGTCCTTGCGATCCGGTTCACGACGGTAGATGCGTAACGGAAGATCTCGCCCAAGATTTTTTGTTCGAGGATTTTTTCGACCGGTTTTATTGGCGGTTGATTAGGCCTTGATTTTCTACTAGGCTTTTACGGTCGGCTGGCCTTGTCTGTAGGTCATAACTGTTATGTACCCACCGCGCCGTGCCATCACTATCTATCGTTCACTCCTTAAGCGGCCCGTTTTCCGCTCAATCTCTCCGAGGATTCGGTGGCGGCCAGTTTCTGATGCAAAATTTGTAAGACTTCGCGATCCGACCAATAGTTCAAATGGCCACGAAGGCCAACGGGATGATTTGTGAATTTACCTTCGGTGTGGATGTATTTTTCGCGAAAGTCGATTCGTGTTCCCACAAAGTCATCTTGGCGATAAATGTTGACCCAACGATCAAGTCGCGAGTTTAAGCAATCCCAATGCGAGTCTTCCAGGTGCGGATAAAGGTGCTTGAAATAATGTTGGTATAAGTGTGCAAATGGCGAGCCCATGGTGACCAACCGAACCTCGGAAAATGAAGCACTTAACCACGCCAGCTCCGGATCGTTGAGAACTTCAATCGCAATCATGGTTCCCTGGCTGTGGCTAATTAAAGTTAATTTCGGGCGCGTTTCTAGTTTGTCTCTAAAATACGCTAATGATTTTTTAACTCGCAGGTGAATCGCGTCGCGTCGACTGAAATATAGCGTTCCCGATTCGAGTGTCGACTCCATGATGTCAAATTCGTCGCTGTGGATTGCGTCGTGAACTTCTGTGGCTCGGAAATAAAAGTGATTCATCACATCCAAAACAATATCGAGCACCGGGCGAATGTGAGGAAAAATCATAAAAGTTACAAAGCCAGCGGGGATCAAAACGGCGACGGCGTACTTGTTGGCTTCCACCAATGCGGGGCCGGCCCAAATTTGTTCATAACTCAGGCCTGACAATTGTAACAAACTGATAGTGGCCACGACCGAGACTCCGATCAAGGTGCAGAGTGCCATTGTGAGTTGCAGGCCGTGATGCACGATCAGCCTCGGGGGATCGCTATGTCGCAGCTTCTTATTTTTTAAGACACGCGAACGCCATCGAAAATAAATTACCAAAGTCGCTCCGGCTCCCAACGACATGCCAATGGCCATCGTCAGTTGGACACCGAGCAGAGGAATTGCCTCGGAGAACAAATTTTCAAACTCCTCGAGACTGACGAAACGCCGAAGTGACTTCGCGGCCAACAACCAGAGCATCGGCAATGCCAATCCCCAGAATCCCACACTGAGCGCAGGTAGCAGGAACGCGACATGCAGTGCCGTCCGGTTGGTGTTGGGTGAGATGATCGCCACGCTCCAACAGGCACCCAGCACGACCACCATGAGCATTTGGAGTATCCAAAAGAGTCCCAGCAGCATCACCAGAATACGG
>JBGSIY010000315.1:0-2377 GCA_041742275.1 Pirellulaceae bacterium
GTCGAGCGTCTGAAGCAGCGCAGGGTTACCGCTCGTTTTTTTGCGTCCATTTTGGCGATTTTGGCAATTTTGGCAATCATCGTGGTCTGGCCTGCTTTTGTATTCTTGTACCATTGGAACATGGAACAAATGGCGACGCCTGTTCCACGGTGGATCTTTTTCTCTGTTTTTGTTGCATTTTTGCAGATCATGTACGGGTTGATGTTGGGCTGGGTGCCTGATTGGACTGTCCTGCGCAGTGTCAGTTGGTTTCTGGTGGCACTGAGCTGTTTTTACTGTTTGTTAGCTATGGCCATGGCGGTTGGCGGCAACAGTGGCGTGTTGCTCCGGTACCTGGAGGTTCCCGATTCCCTGCGTTCGCGGGGGGTGATTTGGTTGATGGCTCAAGTCTGTTTGAGTGTCCTCGTGAGTTTGGTCACCTTTCGGGAATATTGGATTTGGCGTAGGTCGGAGGTGTTGATGCAACAACTGTTTCCTGGACCATTAAAAAAAACGACTGAAATGGTTTCCCTGAATACGAACATCGGAGATCAGGGAGGGTTCGATGACTAAATTGATCTTGGTTCCATCTAAATTGGAACTGGATATGATTGCGTCGACTCCGATATTCGCAGCGGCCCAGACCCATGGGGTGCGATGGGAATTATGTGGAGTCGGTATCTTAAATGCGGCTCGTCGTTCAACCGAGATTTTGTTATCGCAGGCGTTTGATAAGGTTTTACTGCTGGGAGTGGCAGGAGGATTCGCTGGGGCGATGGAGCCTACTGAAGTCGGTTTGTTTGAATCAGCACGTTTATTTGGAATTGGCATTGGCGACGGGAACGATTTTATTCCGGCCGATCGATCGGAACTCAGTCGGCTGTTTTCTCATCCTGTATCTTATTCTTTGGACGCCTGTCCGGGGATTACAGGGCCGGTTTCACGAGGGCAGATTGTGACGGCTTGTTCGATTTCCGCGTCGCCGGCCGAGGCGGACCGGAAGCGGATTTGGAATCCGGAAGCACTGGCTGAGGATTTGGAAGCGTATGCTGTTGCCGAGGCCTGCCATGCTGCGGGTGTTCCCCTAACCGTGTTACGAGGCATCTCGAATGTCGTGGGCAACCGCAATCGGCAGGATTGGCGAATACGGGAGGCGATCGAGGCGATGTGCTGTTTTGCTTTAGCGGAACTATCGCAGCTGTTAGCGGGCCGTCCCGTTTAAATTGAGTATAAAATAGAGTGTTCCGTGAAACAAAAAATTCGCATCGGCATTTCGACTTGTCCCAATGACACATTTGCCTTCCATGGTTTGCTCTCCGGCGCGATTCAAATACCCGGCGTGGAATTGGAGTTTTCGTTGTTGGATATTGAGCAGTTGAACGAAGGTCTGTTGTCGGGCGAGTTTTCTATCGCCAAAGCCAGTTTTCATCTGGCCTTGTATTTGGCCGATCGATACTATGTTTTGCCCTCGGGATCGGCTCTGGGATTTGGCGTCGGGCCGTTGTTATTGGCGGCGGAATCGGGGCGGAGGCCCAAGGCCTTTTCAAGCGACGCCGAGAAGCGGGAGGTGACCTTATGCCCAGGACGCTATACCACAGCCTCTTTGTTGTACGAGTTGTTCTACCCACAGACTGCACGAGTGGAACAAGTTGTGTTTTCGGAGATCATGCCGCGGCTGAGTGAAAAAACCGCGGACTTCGGCGTCTGCATTCATGAGGGCCGTTTTACTTGGGAACAACAGGGACTCTGGTTAGTCGAAGACTTGGGAGAACGCTGGGAAAAATCTTGCCAATTGCCCTTGCCTCTAGGGGGCATTTTGGCGTCGCAGTTGTTGTCGCCAGAAATCGCCTGGGCCGTCCAAGCTGGAATTCGTCAATCCATCGAATATGGTCTTAAGCATCCCGATCAGGCACTGCCAACGATGCGTTCATTTGCCCAAGAATTCGACGATGACGTGCTGATGCAACATGTCGCATTGTACGTCAACGATTGGACCCTCGACCTTGGGGAAATCGGCTCACAGGCTTTAAACGAATTGCAATCTCGGGCTGAAAGTGTCGCGTTGCCCGGCCTCAGCCCTGCCCGATTAAAGGTCATGCAAGCGCCTAAGTAATTGTCCGGAAATAAGTTCCCGGATTAGCCGGAACGCGATAGCGTCCGGTTCCGATCAAAACCGGGTGCTAGCGCACTCCGGCTGATTTATTAAACAGGATGTTGTTAGGGTCCGTTCCTAAGCATTAATTCGAGGAACAAAGCAACCCGGTGACCTCCCAAATTCCTCACGGAGTCGCAGTCAACCGATTAATCAATCGATGGCAAGTGGCTTGACCTCAGATTTGCCATAAAACAACATGTGCTGCCACGGAAGCCGGTCAAAAGATTTGACACGAGTAAATCC
>JBGSIY010000316.1:0-2197 GCA_041742275.1 Pirellulaceae bacterium
TGGTCCGACGTTTTCAATCTCGTGGTGAAAAGCCCGGACGACGGTTGGTCTTTATTTGCTTTACTGCGGAAGAAATGGGATTGCTGGGAGCACAGCATTATGTTTCTAACCCGGTGTTCCCGCTTGAGAATACCGTGGCCATGATCAACTTTGACATGATCGGCTGGTTGCGTGACGACAAATTAACCGTATTCAGTTGGGAAACAGCCCCGCAATTTGCCGGTGCCTTGGATCGGGCCAACGAGACGTTTAAATTGGATCTCGTCAAGCCAAACGGTGGATTTGCGGGGAGTGACCACTTGCCGTTTATGCAACGCCAAATCCCGGTGATGTTTCTCCACACCGGTTTGAATTCGACCTATCACACCCCCGAAGATGATTTTGAGACGATCGATTGTGCCGGGGCCGTTAAAGTAGTGGAATTCACGGAACGTTTGATCGAAGAACTCGTCGCACTCGAGGAACGTCCGCAGTTTTCCATGGGTGGGCCTGCACGGAATGCCCGTGTTCGCCTGGGCGCCCAATTGGAGACGGCCGAGGGGGGTGGGGCCAAAGTGATTAGCGTGACCGACGACTCGATTGCGGCGAAATCGGGATTGCGGGAGGGCGACGTGATTACTCAAGTCGGGGGAAAAGCCGTTGCTGAACGACGTGATGTGGTCCGCGAATTGGCAGCGAATGCCGGCAAAAAAGTTGTTTTCAAGATCACACGGGAGGGTAAGACGCAGGACCTCGAAGTCGATCTTGGTAGTAATTAAATCATTTTCCTGAATTAAAGACTCGTTCAACCGGCGGCCGCCAGATGCGCGACTTCATGTGTGTCTTCGGCCAATGTTTTAACGTTGTGGGGGAATTTGTTGGGGTGCCGGATCGGCAAGTTCGCGTTCCCAACGTTTGTTTGGCATATAAAAAAAAGACGCCATGCTGCGGATCCACCGGTTCCGCAGCTTTTTTTATTACTCCCGATAGCTGGCGAAAATATTTAATATTTAGGTGCCATCCACCTTGTGAGATCCTGTGTGCTAGCCACCTTGTGTGCTAGCCCCCGGTTTATTCGGTCGAAGCGGAAGCTAGTGCGTTTTTGCTGATGATTCCGATCCGTTTTGGGATAGGCTCATATTCAAAACGCTTCGAAGTTCAAAGCAGGAGTGCGAGTACCCGATTATGGAGTTCGACGACCAGCAATCTTTCGCATTGCGAATCGGATTTTTTCGCCGGAAAATCTTATTTTCCCACAGGTTTGATTGTCTAATTTTCCCACAGGTTTGATTGTGATGATTTACGAAAAAGGCCCCCAATGATTGGGGGCCTGGATGCGGAAAGCTGAATTCGGCTCATCGATTGAGATTGATTCAACCGAACGGAAGTTAATGGAAAGTGTTACTGGTTGCCGCCGGCGGGTTCGACGGGGACTTCAGCCCGGGGTGCGAGGGCTCGGAGTTGATTACTGGCGGCCATAAAGCTGTCGTGAAGTTTATCGGCGACACTTTTCTTTTTGTCTTCGGCCGAAACGGTTTCCGGTTCGCGTGATTGTTTTAAGTCAACCAAGCCGACGTCGGTGTCAGCCAATGCTTTTTTAACAATCTTTACTGCGTCCACAACTCGCTGTTTGACATCCGCATCGTTCAGAGCGGCATCCTGAACCCGTTTCGAAAGGCTGAGTTGACTGTAAACGAGATAGGCTTTGGCTTGACGTCGGAAAGAATTCAGCGAGTAATTGGGAAGGTCGAATTTGGGTTCTTCGCTGCCCGTAGCTTGGCCCGATCCTCCGCTGCCTCCGTCGCTTCCTCCGCCCCCTTCGAGGCCGCTGCTACCGACGCCGGGACCGCCGTCACGACCTCTACCCCCTCCGCCATCGAGTTTTCCGGAGTCCATCAAATAGGTGTTGTCGAACAGGAGGCTCACGGTGACGTATTCTTCGATTTGAGCATAAATGGCTTTGGCATCTGCCTCGAGTGCATCGGCAGTGAAGGCGAGGATGGCTTCGATGCTCTCTTTGGACTGGGCTGCGGGCACTGCTCCATCAATTTGTCCCAATGCGTTTACGGCATCGGCACGTAACCAAAGCGGGTTTTTGGGTTCAGCAGCCACTTCACTAAGGGTTGTGACCACTTCTCCCGCGGGTCCAGGACTGCGGAGGAACCCAAGTATTTGAGTTGCACGTCGTTGCAACCAATAGTTTACCTCAGAGTCCCAA
>JBGSIY010000317.1:0-2166 GCA_041742275.1 Pirellulaceae bacterium
GATGACCATGAGGGCCGTCGCCATCGGCACGTTGAAGCGAACGCGATTGGCCAATTGTCCCAATCCCAAAACGGAAACCAACAAAATAGGCACCGTCCCCGACCAGAACACAACCATCACCACCCAACCCCAAAAGGGATGAGCCACACCCGCAGCGATAATGGCAAAAACATAAAGCCAACCACAAGGCATCAGACTCGTGAGCATGCCCAAGGCCACACTGCGCAAGGCGCGAGGTAAACGAGAAATGCGTTGAAAAAGTTTTTGCAGTGGCAGCGTGATCAACCTTGCCATCGAGGGAGCCTGCCAAGAAAAACCAAATTGCCGGCCCAGTGCGATCAGCCCCACGGTAATCATGATCGCTCCGGCGGAAATCGTCGCTGCACTTTGCAGGCCCGCTACTCTCCCTCCCAGATCGACGGCCATTCCCAACCACCCAAACACAATACCGATAATCGAGTAAACAATGAGTCGCCCCAAGTGGTAACCCAAAATCGGCCAAGTTCGAGAGCGAGGGGTGGGCTCAGACGGATGCGGTGTCCCCGCCATCAGGGCAAAGGGGCCGCACATTCCCAAGCAGTGCAGGCTGCCCAAGAGGCTCGCGGTCCAGACTGCCGTCAATAATCCGATCATGTTCTTAGTCCCTCGAGTACGATTTCAGATCCCAGCTTATTGAATACCTACAGTTTGTTTGCCGACAAAACGTTCTTCTGCATGAACAATCACGGTATCGAATTGCCAGTTTCCTGGTTTTCGCAATTCCAAGGTCGCTTGATAGACACCCGGTTTTTCTACGGCGATGAAGTTCACCTTTTGCACTTCCGCCGAGCGAGCGCGATGGAAGACTTCCATGTAGACCTCCGCGTTTTCGAGGGGCTGGCCGTCGCGATTGGTAAGGGTGAGTGTCACGGTGCGCTCATCTCCGTAAGAGGGTTTGTCCCCAATGGCGATCGCCCAAACCCAACCCAACTGTTGGCTATCCAACGCTTGTTTGCGCAGTTCGTTCCAGTTCATGGCTTTGCGATCGTAGTCTTCGACGATGCCGTTAGTGGGGTCGTTGTGGGTCAGAGTGATCGCCACCGCCCAGAGGACAGCTTGGATGGAAAAGAACGCCACGATGATTCCGACCCACATCATCTGGGCGGTGGATTCTTTTTTAGCGATTTCAGTGGCGGTCAATGTTGTTGATTCAGCGATATTCATAGGTCATGTTTGTATTTTGTAAGCGGGTTACCGCTGGGGCGTTGTCGGCGTTGCTGGTGTGTTCGTCGCGGGTTTAGTGCGGGATTCCGGACCCAGCAAGGTAAACGGTTCAATGTATTCCGTTCCATCTTGATTGAGAATGGCTAACTTTAAATCAGCTCGGCCCCGGCGGAAAACTTCGATGGGAGCGAGAATATCGATATGAAACGTTTCTGTTTGTTGTCCGGCGACGGCTAAATTCTGCTCACTCGCCGTGACCGAACCGTTTTCTGGCTCGAGAACTTTCAACGAAAATGTCATGGGCTCGTCCGTTCGATTCGTGATCTTGAGACGCATCAAATTGCGGACTTGTGTATTGTTTTCTCCTGCCAACGTGTATTGATTGCCGCGTTCACGCAGGACGTAAGTGTCGAAGGGTTGTTTCGTCAGCAGTAAATAAATCAATAGCGAGCCAATGGCCGTTAAAATCACCGGGTAAATAAATACGCGAGGGCGCAGAAGCGTTGACGATTTCCCCTGGTCCTTCGATTGATTGCTGTAACGAATCAAATCGGGTTCACGGCCGAGTTTATGCATGACATTGTTACAAGCGTCGATGCATTGGGTGCAATTGATACATTCCATTTGCAGCCCCCGGCGAATATCGATTCCCGTCGGACAGGTTGTTACACACAAACCGCAATCAACGCAGTCGCCCAGTACAGGCAACGCTTGACCTTGGTTTCCGCTTCCATCGCCGCCGGTAACACTCTGTTTCTTGGCCTTCCCCCGCGGTTCGCCTCGATTCGCATCGTAGCTGACAATCAACGACGATTGGTCCAACAAGACCGATTGGAATCGACCGTAGGGACACATGATAATGCAGACCTGTTCACGAAAATAAACAAAGTCAAACATCATCGCGACGGTAACAAATGCCATGATCAAAAACGGTGTGGGATTTTCTAAAGGCGATTGTCGCAT
>JBGSIY010000318.1:0-2268 GCA_041742275.1 Pirellulaceae bacterium
GGCAGCGCCGGAAAAGCTGTTGGATCGTGCAAGGCAGTTTTTGGCAATCATGCGATCTAATAACCCTCATGTGGCCGAAAGGGCCCGAAATTATTTGGCAAATCTGATTATCTCGAAATGGCACCGTTTTGCCGACAACGAATCTATCGAAAATCGAAAACAGCTCCTCGACATCCTGGATGAGTCTTTGCCACTTTTCGATTTCCGCTACGAGGTTTTCAGATTACCTTCGCGATCGTTAACTGAGTTTGTTTCAGTGAGCGGAGTTGAAGATTCAATGGTCCGTTGGTTCCTGAATCATTGGGCCGATCGTACAAATGTAGAGCGGTATTTTTGGTGCTCTGTCAATCGCGACCTGGCAATCATTCAATTGGAACGCTGCCGCATTGCTTGCCTCCTCTACCTCCATGAGCAGGGAAAGCTTCCAGAATCACCCGCAGAGCTGAAGCGTGTAACTGGATTGGAACTTCCAACTGATCCATTTTCTCGGGACCTGTCGCCGATACAATTCAAATGGATCAACGATCAAGAATTGATAATTTATTCGATCGGTGAGAACGAAAGGGATGAATACGGTCAGCGAGCGACAAGAACAGGCGAATTCTTAAGTCTTTTTCCAGAATCGCATGACGTTTGGGACGGGGATATTGCCATTATACTTGCCAGCGACGCTAAGAAGGGGCGGTCGAAGTCAGTAGATTAGTCGTAACGATCTAAAGCTCATTAGTGACCAATCATGGCTTCCCCCGAGATGAACTCGGACGGGGAGCATGTTGACTCCGTTGGAAGAGACGGGTTACTGGTGCATAATGCGGTCTGTCTAACGAAGAACCCGGAGGAGTAGAAGTTTCAAAAAAACTTTTTGATCGACAACGGCTTTATTCCGACAGCCAATCTCATTAGAAATGCCAAAAGGCTTAGTGGCGAGCATCTAATTCACGAGCACACTATCGTGACGAAGGGTGCTTGGTCGGGAAACACGGCTATTTGCGTCAGTGTAAAAAATGAGCCGAGCAATTCTGAAAAGAGCCAAATTTGACATCAACAATGCACGAAACTTGACGCATGCGTTATCGCCAATGATTCCCCACCAAAACCGCTGGCAAAAGGCGTGAGATTTGCTGCATGGGGCAGCTATAACTTCGAATCGGAGGAGTCGATCATTCGCTTGGAATACGGTACTGTCGTGGGCGTATTTTTCTTGATCCCGCTGTTTGCAGAAGAATACGAATTCGAGCGCGAAAAGGGTGTCGAGCTACTAATGAAACGATTTGGACGCAAGGGACTCCCGGTCACCATTGATCCAACGCGCCAAAGCGTTTGCAAATAGACTTAAGCTGGGTCGGAGCTGCGTGCCAATGCACTCGATCCTATCGAACGACGTTCACCCCATTTTTTACCCAGCCCATTGAGTTGTCTACTTTAATTCTCTTTTTCGCCCTTTATACTGTAGTTCGTAAATAAAATCAAAAATGGGCTCGGCCGATTTGTACTCATTCGTTTCTGTGATTTAAAAACGAATTCAACCATTGTTTTTTTCAACACTTCAGTTCCTTGCTAATTCATACTGCACAACGTTTTAAACAACGTTTTAACACCACCGAAAAGTAACGCCACCAACAATCTCAGGAGTATCCAGCTCATGCGTTTTTACCGCCAAACTCCGTGGTCTTGGTTCTTGATCTGCTGTTTGACTGTGATGGGATGCAATCCAGCGGCACCCGAAGACACTGCAAAAGTCCCCGAGGATTCTGTCTCAGTCGCGACAAAATCTTCTGAAAAGCCCTCCAACCCCGCCACGGTGGTCATTCCGCAAGAACCCGAGTATTACAACGGGCTGTACGTCGACTTTGCCCCAACTCGATCCAAATCGAAACGGGCTGAGGATGAGCAACTCTACCCCAAGGAGCCGGCAACGGCAAAAATTGTAGGCCCGATTTTTAAGAATAAAATACGCGCGGCAATCGAACGAATTCCCGAGAACATCCCGTCACTTGACGACCCCCAGCCACTGATGGCTTACCTCAATCAACTCGTCGATGTGATTCACAATAAACTCCCGGTCGAAGTGCTCCAAAAGGTGTGGGATGAAGGAGCGCCGTTTCAAGAGATGCCGGACGTCGGCGTCGATCCACTTTTTTTGGTATGCCGTGTTGAGCTGGCTCGCCAATGCCAAGGGAACTCGGGCGCGTTGTTCAATTCAACAAAACTCGCCATGACAAACTTTCGCCGCACAACTTATCCTGCCTTGATGGCGGTCTGGGCCAA
>JBGSIY010000319.1:0-6010 GCA_041742275.1 Pirellulaceae bacterium
TCTCTCGGTTCTCCGAACCGTGAGCGTTTTAGGTATTTTAAATTCTTAAAGTTTCACTATTCCTCGATCAGAAGTAATCAACGGTGTGCTCGCAATCAGCTTGGAAAGCTGAGCGACATTGTCGCTCGCCGAACTCGAACCGTGACCGGTTACAATTTTTCTTTTGCTCCCACTTTCAAAGGACTTTAAGAACCATGAGTGCAATCAAACTATCCACCGGCAATTTGGCCTACCATGATCAGGGCACTGGTCCCACGATTTTATTTATCCATGGCTTCCCGTTGAGCAAGGAGATTTGGGAGGCTCAGCTCATGCCGTTGAGCGGCCAATACCGCGTCTTAATTCCCGACTTGCCGGGCTATGGCGGGAGTGAACCGATCGACGGGGAATTGAGTTTGGTGCAGATAGCCGATTGCTTGGCGGAGTTTCTCAGCCGGTTGGAAATCACATCCGACGTAACGGTCTGTGGTTTGTCGATGGGGGGCTACATTGCGTGGGAAATGTGGACACGCCATTCGGGCCTGTTTGCTCGTCTGGGACTCGTTCACACGCGGGCGGCGGCCGACGATGCGACAACAGCTCGTGGCCGAAGATTGGCTGCGGAAAACGTGTTGCAATCGGGGACCAAAACGTTGATCGAGGGGATGTTGCCTCGAATGCTTCCCGCCGGCGTTGCCCAGGAGCAGCCCCAGTTGGCAGCGAATTTGTTGCATATCATGGAACAGGCCACGCCCCAGGTAGTGGCTCAATCATTGCTGGCTCTTGCAGAACGCGCCGATCACCGCCCGACGCTCAGTTCGGTCACGGTGCCGACATTGGTTGTCTGTGGGACCGAAGATCCGATTACACCGACTGCCGAGATGTTGGAAATGGCAAAGCAAATCCCGGGTAGCCGATGGGAACTACTCGACGGCTGCGGGCATCTGTCCCCGCTGCAAATGCCAGAGGCGTTCAATCGGATCTTGGTGGATTTCCTGACAAGCACTCGTGACTGATATGCCACTTGGATGGGCCGAAATCGCGACGGGAACACCCTGAGGCAACTCTGATCGTCCTGTGCCGCCTCGTCCCGGCGCGAGCAGGCACACGAGGCGTGGTACCGAACTATTCGTTGGACAGATCTATTCGTTGGGTAGGATCGAGAATTTTGTTTCGCACTTCACGACACTGCAAGTATCCGGGAAGGTGTGAAAGGCTTTGATGAGGACGTGCAGCTGAAACGCTTGGACGTGAATGTAGCTCACGCCTCCCATGGGGATGCGTCCATTGGAGGCGAATCGATGAACCAGGCCTTCGAAGTCCTGCTGTTTGTCCAGTTGTTGCTGAATGGTTAAAAAGATCCGCGGGTCCACGTTTTCGATTTGACACTGCGATTCCCAATGCAGCCGATCCAACAGATGATGTTCCAACGAGTGAGCGTGATCGATCGTCTCCGAAATCAATCGCCCGGCACCCGGCAGGGCTTGATGAATTCCCGAGCAAACCTCAGTAAACAACACACGATTGTCCTGGAATGTGATCAGATGCCCTGCGGTGGTGATTTGAAGCCGCAGTCGATACTCGTCGCGCTCCAAGTCGCGAGTCGCGCAGGTCTCAAAAAGTTCAGGATGTACCGAGCGGGAAAAAAGATGCAATCCCATGTCGGCAATTTTAGGTCGAACGAATAACACAAGTAGGGTAACTTTATAAATAGGTCGCCTGGTCGTCGCATGTTCATTTTCAAAATGGACACGATAAGTTCCTGGCGGCAGTTCTACGATATTTTTAGGCCTAGCTGAAATTGGAGCGAGCCAGTACCTGACTCCCTCATTATAGGTCGACATCGACAACTACAAAATAGAAGAAAATTTTAAAAGAAATCATCCCAAAATCGCCTTGACTTTTTCCGATTCGTAGGTGCCAGAAGCAGCACGGATTAGCCGGAACGCGATAGCGTCCGGTTCCCTGCAAAACCGGGTGATAGAGCACTCCGGCTAATTTTGAAAACGGAATCTTATTACGGGACGGATCGTTAGTGCTTGGTGATAGCTCCATATGAGGTTTGAATGTCGTGGATCTTGCGAAAGATCCTGACACCGCAGAATCTCTAGCAAGATTCACGACCCTAAAATCACGCTGTGACGATGCACTCGGTTGCTAGGTCAATTCCATTTGGACGATGCTGTTCCGGGTGGGATCATGGCTGTCTGTCCCAGTCAGATGTTAATTTCCCGTCTTTTTTTCAGTCATTAGAAAGTCCTTCATCTCCTAAATTTTTTGAATAGTCTTAAGCGGAAGGGAGTCAGTCGTTGGCAGGTTCAGGGCTTCAACTTGTCTGGTTTAAACGGGATCTACGCGTCGCGGATCACGAACCACTCTATCGCGCGGCCCAGGCAGGTCGCTGCCTGTGCCTCTATGTCTATGAGCCGGAGCTGATAGAGGCAGACGACTTTGATGCTGCCCATTTTGGTTTTATCCAGCAATCCTTGATCGAGCTCGGTTTGAATTTGAGGAAAATCGGCGGCGAACTTACCTTGCGTTGTGGGGCCATCCTGGGCGTGTTGGAGCAATTGCACGGGGAATCGTCTTTCGAAGCGATCTGGTCGCATGAGGAAACGTTCAATTGGATTAGTTATCAACGTGATCGACGTGTCCGCGCGTGGGCACGGTCGAACCGGATTGCGATGCATGAACTGCCACAAACGGGAGTCGTTCGCAGGTTGGCTGACCGCGATGGCTGGTCGGATCGCTGGCAGGAACGAATGAACAAACGCCCCTTCCCCACGCCGGAACTGATTTGCACTGCGACTCATGTTCCGGCCGGTGAGATGATGAATGCCAGTGCGTTTAAGATGCACAACACGCCCAGGACTCATATTCAAACCGGCGGCGAATCAGCCGCAGTGTCTTGTCTGAACAGTTTTCTCCAGCAGCGGGGCGAAGGCTATCGATTCGAAATGTCGAGTCCAATAACGGCGTTTGAATCCTGCAGCCGGCTCAGTCCCTATTTGGCGTACGGCAATGTTTCAATGCGGACCATTCATCACGCCGTGAAGTATCGACTGCAAGAGTGGAAGCGAGCCAAACCGGCATCGCTCAATTCGCAAAATCAACTGCGGACTCAGGATGCCACTGTTTCCAAAGCCGGTACTGGCTCCACGTGGGGACAGTCGCTGGTCTCTTTTCAGGCTCGGTTGCGTTGGCACTGCCACTTCATGCAAAAGCTGGAAGACGAACCCACGATTGAATTTGCAAACATGAATCGAGCCTATGATGGACTGCGCGAGTCGCAGTTCAATCGCCAGTACTATGACGCCTGGTGTGCTGGGCAAACGGGCTATCCGATGATCGACGCTTGCATGCGTGCGTTGCAGCAAACAGGGTGGATTAATTTTCGCATGCGGGCCATGCTGGTTTCATTTGCATCCTATCATCTGTGGTTGCATTGGCGAGAGCCCGCCGTTTATCTGGCCCGGTTGTTTGTCGATTATGAGCCCGGAATTCACTATAGCCAAATTCAAATGCAGGCGGGGGTGACGGGCATCAACACAATCCGCATTTACTCACCCATCAAACAAGCCTTGGATCAAGATCCGCAAGGCGACTTCATCCGACGTTATGTACCCGAACTGATGGATGTTCCCGTGCAGCATCTGGCCGAGCCCCATAAGATGACGCTAATGGAACAGACCTTGTTCGGCTGCCAGATCGGTAAAGACTATCCACCTCCGATCGTTGATCACGCCACTCGATATCGATTGGCTCGAGATCAAATGCACCAAATCCAGCGCAGTGCAGAAAATCGAAATGCTGCTGTAGCCGTCTGGGAAAAGCACGGCAGCCGACGTCGTCCCAATAACCGCGATCGTGGGAAAAATCAAAAGGACAGCTGACCCGTTTTCGGTTCCAGCTGCTCTTTTCTTATGCTGGCGACAATCGAAACCAATATGAGCAATCTCGCTCCCAGATTTTTTCGACGGTTGAACTTGGCAACTGTCGACAATAAGGGACAACGACAACCAAACAGAACAGACATATTCAGAAAAAAACAGGAGAAGAAGTGAATCTGAATCTTCCCGAACATTTGTCCGAGCGTTGTCGCTTCGTCAACCCGCTGCCCGCCAGTTCAACGCGAACCGGCAGCAGGGTGGTCTACTGGATGCGTAACGCCCTGCGAATCGACGAGAACCCTGCACTCGATGTGGCTCGACTGTTGGCGGATCAACTGGGACTGCCGCTGCTGATCTATCAGGCTCTCTCGGAGCGTTATGAATACGCGTCCGATCGTCATCACACCTTCATTTTAGAGGGAGCGCGTGATGTCCAGCGTCTGGCTACGGCCAATCGTTTGAGTTATGCCTTTCATTTAGAAGCCCCCACCGATCGCCAGCCGCATTTACTGACCTTGGCGCGGGACGCTCAAATCCTCGTCACGGAAGACATGCCGACCGATCCATCGCGGAAATTTTTGGCGGCATTGAATCGGCAAGTTGACACGCCGGTGCTGGCGGTCGATACCGCTTGCGTGACCCCTATGTTGTTGATCAAGCAGGCTTACACGCGGGCATTTCAGTATCGCGAGAAGACCCGTTCACTATACGAAGCGAGGTTGACTCGCCCGTGGCCGCAGTTGGCATTGCCGACGCGCATTGTTGATATGAGCCAGTTGCCGTTCGAACCCGTCGATTTGCAGTCGGCGTCGATCGCGGAACTGGTCAGTCGCGGCGAGATCGATCATGCGATTGGCCCAGTTCGAGATACGACCGGAGGGTCAGCCGCAGGCTACGATCGCTGGAATCAGTTTTGTAAGCAGGGCCTGCGGGGCTATGCAAAGCATCGAAATGACGCCTTGGCCGATGGAGTCAGCCGGATGTCGGCCTATTTGCATTACGGAATGGTCTCGCCCATGCGAATTGCTCGAGAGGCGGCAACCGCGAAACATGCCGGGGCCGAGAAGTACTTGGACGAGTTGCTGATCTGGCGGGAGTTGGCATATGCGTTTTGCTTTTATCGATCGGATCACGACCAGTGGTCGGCACTTCCAGATTGGGCTCAGCAGACGTTGATCGCGCATGCTCGTGACCCACGCCCCGCAGACTATGATTGGGAGACCTTGGCCCGTGGTCAAACGGAAGATTCCTTGTGGAACGCAGCACAACGCTCGCTGTTGATCCGAGGCGAGTTACACAACAATGTGCGAATGACCTGGGGCAAAGCGATCTTGAACTGGTCAGCGACGCCACAAGCTGCGTTACAGACAATCCTTGATCTCAACCATCGGTACGCACTGGATGGTCGCGACCCGGCGTCGTATGGAGGCATTCTGTGGTGCCTCGGTCAATTTGATCGCCCCTTCGAGCCCGCTCGGTCGATTTTTGGTACCGTTCGTCCGCGACCGACCGTCGAGCACTCGCGACGACTTGATCCTCAAAAATATTTAGAAAAAATTCGCCAACCGATCGCTGGCAAACGAATTCGCATCGGTATCGTCGGCGCGGGTCTGGCTGGATTGATGGCAGCCCGCACACTGCAGGATCATGGTCACGATGTGGTCGTCTTTGAGAAGAGTCGCGGTGTTGGCGGGCGGATGTCCACGCGCCGTTTGGATGATCGGTTGAGTGTGGATCATGGCGCCCAATACTTTACGGTGCGAGATCCTCGTTTCGCTCGCTATTGCAAATCATGGGCTGAACGCGGGTTGATCGCCCGTTGGCCCGCGACCCACGCAGGAGAGGGCGGCTCGATCCATGTTGGCTCACGAGACCGAGAACCGCTCGAATCTCAAATCGGCTCAGAAATGACGCAACGCATCGCCGTCCTGCGACAGGGCCAAGTCGATTCGTTTTCCGACGACACGGAACGCTGGGTCGGTTTGCCGGCGATGAACTGGATTTGTAAACATCTGGCTGACGACGTGACCGTGCGTCTGCAGACCCGAGTCGGCTCGGTTGAAATGGGGGATGGAATTTGGAACTTGATCTCCGACCAAGGAGAACCGTTAGGCAAGATTGATCGGCTGATTCTCTCCACG
>JBGSIY010000320.1:0-1686 GCA_041742275.1 Pirellulaceae bacterium
CGTTTACGAAAAAGAGAGTCGCCGCCCCCCAGCCAAGTCCTCTGCGCGTTGACGCCGATATCGCTCAGACCGTGGCTCGCGTGAATGCTGTTTTTGAAAAACGATGGGCGGAGTCCAAGATAGAGCCGGCCAGCCCCGCGAACCAATTGACCATTATTCGTCGCATGAGTCTGGGTTTGGCAGGAACGATTCCCTCGGTTGAGGAAATCCGCGAGTTGGAGAAGGTCCCGGAGGACCAGCGGTTGGACTGGTGGACAGAGCGTTTATTAGCCGACGCGCGGACGCATGATCACCTGGCGGAACGATTCGCTCGGGCGTTGGTAGGCGTCGAAGGTGGTCCGTTTATTGTCTACCGTCGGCATCGATTCGTCGACTGGTTGTCTCAACAATTTGCGACAGGACAGCCCTACGATGCCATTGCGCGCAATGTACTTACGCAAAGTGGACTGTGGACCGATACGCCTGGTGTGAACTTCTACACGGTGACAGCCAATGAGGAATTGGAAAACAATCCGGATCCGATCAAACTAGCCGCCAAAACCAGTCGGGCTTTTTTGGCCATGCGAATCGATTGTTTGGAATGTCATGATGATTTTTTGGGAACGGTGCAGCTAGGGGATCCAGACGCGCTGAAAGGTGGCGAGCAAATTGACTTCCATCATTTGGCCGCTTTTTTTGGTCAAGTTGGAAATTCGTTTGCAGGGATTCAGGATCGGGCAGAGCCACCCCCTTATCAATTCCGTTTGTTAGAGGATGATGAGCCTGGCACCATTGATCCGGCCGTGCCCTATCTGCCCGAGTTGCTGCCAAAAACGGGAACCTTGCGCAGCCAACTCGCGGATTGGGTGACCCATCCTGAAAATTTGCCCTTTGCTCGTGCCACAGTCAATCGATTGTGGGCGATTGTGTTTGGACGATCCCTCGTGGAGCCCATTGATGATATCCCGTGGGGGCAGCCTTTGCCCGAAGAACTGGACGTTTTGGCACACGATTTTATCGAACATGGTTTTGATATTCAGCGGACCTTGCGGATCATGATGCAAACGCGCGTGTTTCGATTGGAGAGTGTGTTGCCGGGTATCGAGGTCACTCCAGCACACGAGCGACACATGGCCGTTTTTCCTGTGTTGCGTTTGCGTCCGGAGCAAATGGCAGGCAGTTTATTGCAGGCGACCTCGTTGAAGACGCTCGATTCGACGGCACATGTGCTGAACCGCGTCATTAGTTTTGGCCAACAGAATGACTTTATCAATCGCTTTGGCGATTTTGGCGTGGACGAATTTTTGCCGCGGGGAGAAACGGTGACTCAGCGCCTACTGATGCTCAATGGAAGTCTAATCAGTGAGCGTGTTTCCGGCGGACTTTTGGGGCCGGGATTGGTTGGGACTGTGGCTCCTGATCCAAAATCGGCAGTCGAGGTAACTTTCTTGGCGTGCCTTACTCGCTATCCCACCGAGGATGAAATAGCCCGTTTTACGAAACGACAATCTCAACCCAATAGCGGTAATCAACAATCGAGAATTCAAGATTTGTATTGGGTAATTCTCAACAGTGCAGAATTTAGTTGGAACCATTGATTATGAAAACAACATCAGGTGGGTTTGATAGCCGAGTGGGTTGCGGTGGCTGGGACCATGTTTCTCGCCGAGCCCTAATGCAGATGGCAGGATTGAGTGGCCTGAGTTG
>JBGSIY010000321.1:0-5447 GCA_041742275.1 Pirellulaceae bacterium
GCGTGAGATCACGGCTCGACTAGCCCTGAGGTTTGATTACGCCAGAAAAACTCCCTGCGAAAATCGGGCTCAGTCGCGGTTGCTGAAAATCCCCAAAACCTGGATGGCACCTTAACCCCACACTCCACCAATCGCACAGTCCACCAATGCCAATCCAATCCTAGCTCCCTTCCACCTCAGGTACTCCGGGGGAAAAGGGCTGGGGAAGCGTTGGCAAAGCACGACTCACAGAGCTCATTGCCCGTGGCTGGCCACGCAATGTTACGGGAAAATCCCCATGTCGTTGTAGCATAGAGCAATTTTATCGATCGCATCGACAAACGACGCCGTCCGAAAATCCGCTTTGCCGTCATGCCGTTTATAAATCTCGCGAATCTTTTGATAGGTACTGCTCATGGTTTCATCCAAGCCTGAATAGACCAAATCTTTTTCGTCCGCACCGCGTGACAAGTCATAAGTCATTTGCTCAGTGAAATTTTTATTGGTTGCCCCTTCGATCGCCCCCAACAGTCTCCTAAAGGCTTGCTCCTCAAATCGCTTTTCCATCCGGCCAAAACGCACATGCGATAAATTCTTGAGCCATTCGAAATAGGAAACCGTGACCCCTCCTGCATTGAGAAACGCGTCGGGAATCACTAAAACACCTCGCTTAAACAGCGTATCACTGGCCAGTGCCGTCAGTGGTCCATTAGCTCCCTCGCCAATAATCTTCGCTTGAATCCGTCCCACATTCTCTTCATGAATGACATTTTCCAAAGCCGCTGGAATGAGGATATCACACGCTACCTCAAGTCCCGCTGCACTACTGGAAAGAGCCGTGGAACCGGGAAAACCGATGATTGACCCCGTTTCCATGCGAAAGACCATTAATTTCTCAAGGTCGATGCCTGTCAGGCTTTGAATCGCACCTTCACGTTCCGCGACAGCCACCAAAATGGCTCCCGCCTCGGTCATGAATTTGGCCGCGTGGTAGCCGACATTCCCCAACCCTTGTACGACAATGCGTTTGCCTTCGATACCCGTCGACAGCCCCAATGCTTGCATGTCCTCGCTGATGGACACAGCCTCTTTCAAGCCGTAATAGATGCCCAACCCCGTTGCCTCTAGCCGACCGTGAATCCCACCAAACGGAATGGGCTTGCCCGTCACACAGGCCGCCGAATCGACCTCATTATGTATCAACGTTTGAAAGGTATCGACAATCCAAGACATCTCTTTGGCACCCGTGCCAAAATCAGGCGCGGGAACGTCGATCCCAGGACCGATAAAGTTTTTCCGCACAAGCTCAAAGGTATAGCGACGCGTGATGCGTTCTAATTCACCTGTCGTGTATAGATTGCGATCAATTTTGATCCCGCCTTTCGCTCCGCCAAACGGAACATTCACAATCGCACATTTGTAAGTCATCAATGCAGCCAAGGCTCGAACCTCGTCTTCATTCACGTCCAGGCTGTATCGAATCCCACCCTTGGTCGGCATCTTGTGATGACTGTGCTCTGCTCGCCAGGCGTGAATGACTTCAATCTTGCCATCATCCTTCCGCAGCGGAAAGGCCATATGGTAAACGCTATTGCATTCCTTGATTTGACTCAACAACGTCGGATCATGCGGGGTAAGTGCAGCTGCCTTGTCAAAATTAAGGTTGACTTGTTCTGAGAAACTGATCAGTGAATGCAACATATATCCTCGACAAAATGAGCTCACAATAAGTGCCTATCCCAAAACTTATCGGAATCATCAGCCGAAACGCGCTAGCGTCCGGTTCGACCGAATAAACCGAGGGCTAGTGCCCCACGGCTAATAGGTTCTGGGACAGGTTATACGACAAAATCCGCTGCTGTCTCGAGAAACCTTCCCAATCCGCAGCGACCACGTAGGCAACATGAATCCCCACTAATTGTGCTCTAAAGGGGCTTTACTGGCAATACAGATCTTTTGCCGAATTTGATCCTCTGGGGAACGTCTTCTTCAAAAGTCCAAGTCCATTCCATGCCCAACCGCCCACAAACCAGCGTCCGAAAAATCTAACGGCCGATCGTGTTCGTCGGTGATTTGGCGACTTCGAATCGTTTGGGTCAATGCTCTGGGCCTGAGCACTTTTGTTCGGCCCTCTTGGCATCCATCGCCTATCGACTTTCCCGGCCGAATCAGTGGCCTCAGTCCACGTGATCACCGATTGCGCCGGTGGCCTAATACTATTGAGCCATAATTAGGTTGCGGCCTCGCGTTTGAATCGCGCGTTCGTTTGTGTCACATCAAAAAATCAGAAAGCCGCGTTACAACCATTTTCTTGTTACTCATTTCCCGTCGCATGGGCTGAGCAAGACGATTGATTCCCTTCGGTTGCTGAGAGAGCCGTTCTTTGAGACAATAAATCTTTCTCAATAAAAATTAATCGAGGACTCGAGCTGATGGAAAAAATAGAATTGTTCCAAAACCTAGTAAATATGGCGTCGATCGATGGCAAATTTACGGATCAGGAAGTCGAGTTTCTCGTATCGCGAGCCGAGCGTTGGGGGATCGCCAATGATGAATTTGAAACCATTTTGGTTGGTATTCGCGACGCGGGGGCTGAGTTTCATATTCCCGAGTCCCGAGCCGATCGAGAACTGTTACTGAAAGAATTGATCCGCATGATCGCCGCGGATGGCGAATTGGCCTCAATTGAAAAACAGATGTTAGCGACCGCCAGCGCGCAAATGGAATTTACATCCGATGAATTTGCCTTGTTAGTCGACGACGTTTTGCAGGGTCGCCACTAGGCGTCTCTGCGTTAACGGCCCCACATAAATGCTCAGCGCCACAACGGACCACCCATTCCCCGATCGGCTTCGATATTCAATTTGAAAGACTCATCGGACTCGGTCGCCGTTTCACGAATGCGAAATAGACGAGAACGAATCTGTTGGGAGAAATCAGCAGCGTAAAAATGCTGCTCTGCCAAGTCATTGATCAAGGCAACGCGTTTTAGCTCGACAAAAGGTAACGTTTGGTCCAAAAGCCCCAAATCGTAAGCGTATTGGGGAGACAATCCCGGCAACATCACACTCCAACTTCCCAATGCTACTTTCTTTTCCGGCAAAATCTCATTGACCAGATCGGCAATATTCGTCGTGCAGTTATTGGTGATCGTATTGTAAAACTCCGGCTTGGCCCCCAACTGATTAACACGTTCTAAGACGCGAATTAACAACCGTTGTGCGGCACTGGCGTCGGCGACGGTTGGGTAGATATAGACTTCGGCATCACGATGACGCGTTCGCAGGCGAATCAAATCTTTCTCGTCGGCAATCACATACGACAATTCAAACTGATTAGTGGTTCCCAACCAGGGCGTGTAATCTTCCCCCAATTCCTTGCGAATTTCGGCAGACACACATAAGTAGCGCCCGTCACGCAATCCAAAACTCAACATGGTATGCGCAATGATCGGCGTTTTTTGAAAGGGGACCACAATAAAATCCACCGACGTCACATCGGTCAATGGAAAGGTTATGTCCTGATAAGAAACCACAAAATCGGATTCCGTGACATAATTGCAATTGCGAAAATTGCGAATCGTGACCTCGCCTTGCTGCACTTCACCCAAAGGCAAACGATCCATATCCGCGACCCAATCCCGATGATTAGACGGAATAAGGCGATCCGGAAGTCGATTTACGTTCCACGCTTGACAACCCACACAAAACAATAGGCTCAGGGCGCACAAGGCGAATCGACATTGCTGATTTCCTTGTTGTTGCACGACACTCGATTCCCTGCATGGCTCAAATGTTAATCAGGAGAATACCTTTTGCAAACACACACGTGATTTGTCTTCCCCTTGGATCGCCGAGCGGACGGGAGAAGGTCAAGCCGCGCCCCCTTCTCCCCGACATTGAGAGACCGACGTTCAAATCATCGGTCAACCGTTTACGCTCGCGCATCACTTCATGTGAAATGGTACGACCACCACGCCCAACTCCCATTGGACCAACAGGGCTTGTAGGCATTTCAACCGCTTTCGGCAACCCCAATCGCGCGAATGGTAGCAATCGAATGAATTAACGATCTTTGCCCGATGAAATATTGCTGAGTGAGGCTTTTTTCATATCGACGATTTGGATTTTACCGTCGTTGATAAAGTAAAAAATTGTTCCCGCTGCCAGATGATTGCGGGCAGAGTTCCCACTGCTCTGTGACCATAGGTTTGCTGCGTTTCGCTCGTCGCCTTCTATTTTTAGCTTGCCACTCCGTTCATCATAGGTCAAACGACTGGCCGTGGCTTCAAACAAATCGCCGATAACGCGTGCGTTTCCCGTGGCGATCACCTCGGTGGTCGGTTTATCGCCCCCTTTCGGTTCCCAGCGGGTGACATCAATTTGCTCACAAGTAATTCGCGTTCCGCCTTTGGCTACACGGGTCGAATCGGGGTCGAGTTGCTGATCCCAACGTTGCACTTGAGAGTACAGCGTTCGGACATTGCCGTCGATTCGCATTCGTTCATTTCCGGTGTTTCCAATGAGTCGTTTGTCAAAGTTCGCATGCAAGTATTCAATGCCTTTCTTCACTGCCGGGGCACCCTCTTCCCGACGCGTGGAACTGAGAGCAAATGGAGACGCTCCGTCTTCCTCTCGCCCCAATTTCCAGCTGATCAATCCCCCGGGCCCATCCGCCCGCAAATCGCCGGTGGTGACGTTCATGACAACATAGGGAACAACGACTAACTGCTTTTCGAATTGCTTACCCTGGGCATCGTAACCGGCTTTTTCCAAAACAACCGGTTGGTTCACATCGCCTTGATTCTCAATTCCTTGACGGGTAAAGGCGCGTTGGGGGGTGGGAATATTATTTACCAAAATGATTTGTGAGACTTGCACATCATTTGGTTGTTTATCCGCTCCTTTGAGTTGTGCAAAATCAATGCGTCGCGTGAGTTGAAGACTCATTCCTTCGCTCTGACTTTGCATCTCCGTTTGCCCCCCCTGAGCGTTCCCCTGCTTGGTCGACGAACGGACCTCTTGTTCAAAATATATTTTTTCACCGTCGAAGATCATGCCTGCCTTCCAAACAACAGTGATACGTTGTTGTTCGGAACGGTTGGCGTCTCCCTCACCGTTCTTTTTGGCCGTTAAATTCAATTCCCCCGGGCCCACGACCCAAACACGATTCCCAGCTTGGTCCAAATTCAATCGATTCGCCGACAGGTTCAACTGAGGGGATTCCAATAACGCTTGTCCCGATACTTTGGCTTCAAACAAGTTGTCGGATTGAGGAATCAACGACAATGCCTCGCCGGTAATCTTAAAAGCGTTCTGCCCCGTCCGAGAATCTACCTGGCGTACAAAAACATGCCCGTCGATTTCAACTTTTTCGAAATCAGGTAGTTTGGCTCGCTCGGCATCGGTTGGCAATTCACCCTGTGGCTCCCGAATTCGACCGTCGCTGGCCGCCAAGTGAATTGTGAT
>JBGSIY010000322.1:0-2882 GCA_041742275.1 Pirellulaceae bacterium
AATATATTCGCGAAGTTGTACAGGAGCACGCAAAACGTACTGTCATGATCCCATGGCAAATCGAACCCCCAATTGGCAAAAAAGGGCTGGAACAAGTGATGGGCCCTCGGAACGTTTGCGATAAAATGTGAAATAGACTCGTTTCCCATATGAAAATTTATGAAAATTCCAGCACTTGATTTGTGTCTCAAGTTGATCCGCGGCCGGTTCATTATTGGATCGAAATAGAAAAAGCAGTAGCGATGGTCACCTGAAAAATTCGACATAAAACGATATTGGTGTCAACTGTCGAAAGAGTTCAATTCATCAGAGTTCAATTCATCGAGTAGATCTCGCGCCAAAGTCTCGATGCCTACGGGAATGGGACGCCAGGAACATTGGCCATTGTTCAGGGCGTAATCGACGAGTTGCCGCCGCATGGCCTCGATGGAAGGGTCGGATGATTTCTTCAATGCGTGAGCATTCCATTCTTCCACTGTCAACGATCCGTCTAAAATCTTACTGAGGAAGTCTTTGAATCGATTGATAAGCATGAGGGATGCAGACAAAAAATAATTATGTGTTATAGAGGCCGCGTTTGGCGGAGTTGCTGGACGGCCTGTTCCACAATTTGAGCGTGGTCAAACGCCAGTGGGGGCAGGGCGTCGAGAGGAAACCATGCTGCGTCTTTAGCATCGTCGCCGGCTACCGCCTCGGGAGTAGGGGCATCGGGTAAGACCGCAAGGAAACCGAAACTGATGACCCGCCCGCGCGGGTCGCGATCCACGCGAGAGAAGGCGCCGATGGGTTCGAGACGATTCGCTTGAACTTGCGTTTCTTCCCGTAGTTCTCGGACTGCCGCTTCCTCCAAGGTCTCGTCCATGTCCAAAAATCCACCCGGTAGCGCCCAGTGTTCGGCAAAAGGATCGCGAAGGCGTTTGATCAACAAAAGTTTCGTCGGTCCCCGTTTCTCGGCATGGAACACGGCAATGTCCACGCTCACGGCAGGACGCGGATAGTCGTAGGTAAATTGTTTGGATGCAGAATTCATCGAATCAGTCGCCGGCAAATCACAAGGCTAACAGATGGTCGGACAATCTTGGTTTCGCCTTTTGTTCCTTGCTGAGTTTACCCAGGGAGTTAGCCCCTGTCTATTCAGAGGATCACGAAAACGAACTATCTCAATGAGGAGGGAGCGGCGTTTGGTGGGCAGTTGTGGTCACTGCAAAAACGACCCCGTGCGTGCAAGGTAATAAAAAAAGGCAGGGTATCCCGTTGGATCTGGGATACCCTGCCTGGGCAAGACGGACCAATGTGAATCGATCTAAGCCACAGCTTCTTCGCCGATTTCGCTTTCGAAACGATGGCGAGCGACATGCAAACGACGCTTGATCGTACCGACAGGCGCCGAAAATTGATCGCTCATTTCCAAAATCGATTGACCTTGGACGTAGAACGCCTCGAGGGTCTCGCGATCCAAGTCACGGAGTCGGCCCAATTTGGCATGGACTTCACAACGTGATTCGGCATCCACTGCAGATTGCAACGGAGTTTGTTCGGTCGATTCGACCAGTTCCACGAAGGCGCCATCACCGCAAGTCGTCAATCGTTTTCGCTGAATGAAATTGATCGACATCCGGACTGCGATCGACTTCAACCAACCAACAAAGGCCTCGGGGACCTGCAGTTGATGTAGTTTCGTCATCGCTTTGATAAAGACCTCTTGGGATAATTCCTGAGCATCGCCGTAGTTCCGCAATCGACGTAACAAAATCGACATAACTAGCGGTTGAAATTGCTCAAACAAGTCGCCAAAAGCGTCTCGATCACCCGCTTGAGCGCGGATAACCAGTTCCGTTACAGTTCGAATTTTTTCTAAAGATTTCGTTTTCGCTTGCATGATATTTTCATCTTTATCTGAAGTGCATGAGCGGAACTGGCAAATCGAATGGGACCATCTAGGTTTTAGAATGGACCGAGAGCGAATGCGGGAATCAGGAACCATAATATGGCTACTAAAACCGAACCAATCCCGTGAAAGGGATGCGGTACAACTGAATTCGAATTTGAATTTTGAATGTCGCTTTAGGAGCGATGCATTCTCAGTTGTGACCACAGGTTTTGCGGCACTATCGCGTGACGCTGCGTTGGATTTAAGGAATGGACCAGGGATGCCCGCGGAGTTTTGACTCTCACTAGGCCGAGTTTACCCAGAGTATCCCGCCACATTGTGGGTGTGGCTGTGAGGGGTAAAGGTCCCGTGGCCTCCTGACGTTGCATTGAAATGCAACAATCCGAGACGCAGCAATAACTGACCGGCGCGGCATGACTACCCAATGGAATTTGGATGCCCCGCAAGTCAATGCAGAGGCGTTGGCGGGAAACGACATTGCCGACCAAGCCCAAACCACGGTTCATCCATACGCAAATTGCCGCGCTGTTGAAAAGGTTTTGAATGGTTCGCATTGTTTTGCTCCCTGTGCCAACGCACAGATAAAGATTTTTTGGTGCTGACGCACCGATAAAGTTTTTGTGCTAATGCAGCACGAATACAGCTTTTTTGTGCCAACATACGGTTCGAGAACAGAGGTCCACGGGCAAGGCTCTCGAACCAAGACAATCAAAAATTCTCAGCATTAGCTTGAGGCATTTCATCTTGGGCACTTCATTTTCAGCCCGTGACCTCTATTAAAGTCGTCGTTGCCGATAAAAGGTTCGCACAAAAAGTTGTTTTTGTCAATTATTTTTCGAACTTAGGTTTTACTGGTAGCTCTGACTATGGAAAATCTCCCCACTTTGCCGAAGTTTCACCGCGTCACTCAGAAGGAAATGATTTCGGTCCCCAGGACCCGCAAAGGCCAAATCGGCGACGCAAAATACACGACAATGGTTGGGGTATTTAC
>JBGSIY010000323.1:0-4153 GCA_041742275.1 Pirellulaceae bacterium
GGCTCCAAGTCAATCGTTGGAAGCGAGTTTCCCGTTGTTGGAATCGGACCCGGAACCACAATCTCCAGCGGATTTGGGAATGCAGGGATTGGGGATCTTCGATTCAGGGGAAAGCCAAGACACAAATCGAGTGGGAGGCGCGACGGTCTCCAACACTTACGTTAACGAAATTGTCGATGTCGGATCGGATCTTGATTTAGCTGCTGGAACGGCCGTGATTGGTAAAACGGTAGTGCCCGACGACCTGACATTGGTGGAGGGAATCGGTCCTAAAATCGCCGAATTGATTCGGAATCAAGGCATCGATACTTGGAACGCCTTGTCGCAAACGGGTTTGGGGACATTGCGATCGATCTTGGATGAAGCAGGACCTGCATTCCAAGTTCATGACCCTTCGACTTGGCCGGAACAGGCTGCGTTGTTGGCGACCGGACGGTGGGAAGAGTTTAAAGACCTGACCGATCGGCTGGACGGTGGAGTTTGGACGCAAGGTCAGCCAGCAGCTCCGACTCCGGGCTTGGACTTAGACGCGGCCTATGCTGTTATCGGAAGAGCCGTCACTGTCGACGATTTGACCTTGGTGGAAGGAATTGGGCCGAAGATCGCTGAGCTGTTGATTGCTGAAGGTATCCAGTCTTGGAATAGCCTAGCTCAGGCCGACCCGGCAGCCTTGCAATCGATTTTGGAGAACGCAGGTCCGCAATTCCTGGTTCACGATCCGGGAACTTGGCCACGTCAGGCGGGATTGTTAGCGGCAGGCCAGTGGGCTGAATTCAAAGAACTTACCGATTTGCTCAATGGCGGCGTTATGCCACCGGGTGAAACGAATCCCACAGAATGATCATCCACTTGGGAATATTTCCCAGTTTTACGAAAAATAAATTGAGAAAACGTCGACGAAGTTTAATTAGGGACTGAAAAGCCCGGATTAACGGTTGACGAAAACGAGAAAATCGTTATTTTTACATGTTTCTAAGCACCTGAAAAAGTAAGTAAGCTGAAAAGTCAAAATGCCCACGATTAATCAATTGATTCGCAAAAAGCGCCGTCCGCAAAAGCGTTTTTCTAAATCGCCTGTTTTAGAGCGATCCCCATTTAAGCAAGGGGTTTGCTTGCAAGTGAAGACGATGACGCCCAAAAAGCCTAACTCGGCGCTGCGTAAGATTACGCGGGTTCGTTTGTCGAATGGTAAAGAAGTGACCGTTTACATTCCGGGTGAAGGCCACAATTTGCAAGAACACTCGATTGTTTTGGTGCGTGGCGGACGTGTTCGCGACTTGCCAGGGGTGCGTTACCATGTGGTACGCGGAACTCAGGATACTTTAGGTGTGGATAAACGCCGACAAGCTCGTAGTAAGTACGGAACTAAAAAGCCTTAATCGGCCTAAAGCTTGATGAGGACTTCCTAACCGAAGTCCCCAGACCGGCATGGATCCTGGTCCTTGGGAACCGTGCTAACGGGGTTGAAAGTCGCGATGGCGTTGTTTGATGATTTTGGCTTGGCTGCTTACTGGAACAAACGGTGAGCGGCGAAGGATGATTGGTTCGAGTTTATTTTTTCGTTGTCAGATAAGTTCAGATTTTTGTTTAAACCAAATATTAAGAGTTGTTCAATCCATGGGCCGTATTACTGCAAGTCGAACTCAATTAAGACCTGATCCAAAATTTGGGTCGATCCTGGCCAGCAAATTTATTAATTGCTTGATGTGGGACGGCAAGAAGACCGTTGCACAGCGGGTATTTTATGACGCACTCGACGATATTCAACGTCGCATGCCCGACGCCTCTCCCATTGATGTGTTCGAGCAAGCGATCGAAAACGTGAAGCCCCATATTGAAGTTCGCTCCAAGCGGGTCGGTGGTGCTTCCTATCAGGTCCCGATGCAGGTGAACCGTCAGCGTCAGCTTTCGTTAGCCATTCGTTGGGTGCTGAACGCTATTCGCGACAAGAAAGGGCGACCCACTCATCTGAAGTTGGCTGACGAGATCATCGCGGCTTACAATCGAGAAGGTACCGCCATTACCAAACGTGAGAATACTCATAAGATGGCCGACGCGAACAAAGCCTTTGCCCACTTCGCGTGGTAATCACAAAACAGAGAACCGTTTTGCTGAATTCAGGAAGACGGTTTTTTTATGCGCTCATCGAAACAGTTGTTTCACATGGATTGAATTTGTGTTGATAGAAAGAGATTTGAGTCCTAGGTTGGAGTCACTCAAATCGGTGGTTTGGTGTGAATCAAAACAACTCGGCAGCCATGGTTTTTACAACCGAGCCATAGTTGAATTGCGGCTGTAGCGACGGGATTGTTTGCGAACCAATCGTGTTCGTTTTGCTCTGATATCGTATTGTTGTAACCTCGCGATTGGCATGATCGTTTAGGACAGCTCGCTGGAAAGCTGGGGGGCATAACGAAAACAAACGATCGCAGGGGAGGGGGCGTTGATTTTCGATTTTGAAAAATGAGAGTTCAGTCAGGTTAGAAGAGATCATGTCAAGAAAAATTGAAAACATCCGAAATATCGGCATCATTGCCCATATTGATGCCGGCAAAACGACAGTGACTGAACGGATGCTGTTTATCAGTGGAACGAAGCATCGCGTGGGAATGGTCGATCGCGGCACCACCACGACGGACGATGATGAGGAAGAGCAAAATCGAGGGATCACGATTTACGCTGCTTGTGTCACGTTCGATTGGAAAGACGTGCACGTCAATTTATTGGACACACCCGGCCACGTGGATTTTACGGCAGAAGTCGAGCGAAGCTTGCGGGTCCTCGATGGGGCTGTCGTCGTTTTTAGTGCTCGGGAGGGAGTTGAAGCTCAGTCCGAAACGGTATGGCGCCAAGCCAACAAGTACAACGTTCCGCGCATTGCATTCATCAACAAACTGGATCGAGAGGGCGCCGAGTTCGATCGAGTGGTTGGTGAAATTCGCACTCGCTTGCAAGGGAATCCCGTCGTCATTCAAATCCCGGTGGGACAGGGACCGCCTCATGTCAGCGATCCATTCCGTGCGGTGATTGACCTGATCAAAATGAAAATGTTGGTGTTTTCCGAAGAAGGCCGAACGGTCAAGGAATCGTCGATTCCTGATGAGAATCAAGACGACGCGGAAATGGGACGCATGCAGATGCTCGAGCAATTGTATGAATACAATGACGAGATGGCCGAAATGGCCATGGCTGAGCAGCCCATATCCAATGAAATGATTCGAGCGGTGCTCCGCGAAGCGACCTTGGCGGGCAAAATTCAACCGGTGATTTGCGGTTCGGCATTACATGGAATTGGGGTTCAGACGGTACTCGATTCCGTAAAATACTATCTGCCATCGCCGTTAGATCGACCTCCGGTGGAAGGTTTGATTCCAGGCAAAAAAGAAAAAACAGAAATACGTAAACCAGATGCCAAAGAACCGTTCTGCGGATTGGTTTTCAAAATCTTGCCCGCTAAGACGGGTGATTTTTATTGGGTGCGGGTTTACTCGGGAAAATTGGTTTCCAACTCGCGCGTCCTGTGCCCGGGCCAAGACAAAAAAGAAAATGTGGCCCAACTCTGGCAGATTCACGCGACGAAAAAAGACCGTGAGGGGCAGATTGAAGAAATTGGGCCCGGCGAAATTGTGGGCGTGATTGGTCCTCGCTATGCCGTCACCGGAGACACGATTTGTGACACGAAGGCTCCGATTGAACTCGAAAACATTAAATTCCCTGAGACCGTTATTGAAATGGCCATCGAGCCGGAGACCACGGCTGATCGCAAGAAATTGGGCGAGACATTGGAGATGCTAAAAAGGCAAGATCCGACCTTCAAAGCCAAAGAAAACGATGAGACGGGGCAGACGCTGATTGCCGGCATGGGTGAATTGCATTTGGAAGTCATTCGCAATCGTTTGCTACGCGACTTCAAATTGAATGTCAAAGTTCACAAACCGCGAGTCAGTTACCGCGAGACCATCGGTTCCAGTGTGACGGTGACGGGTGAGTGTCATCGGATCGTCGGGGGGCAACAATTGTTTGCCAAAGTGCAAATTAAAATGGAGCCCTATGAGACCGCCGAGGGGCCGTTGCCCATCATCCCGTCGATCCCCGAGGGCCAGTTGTCAGGAGATTTTTTGCAGCCGGTCATGGATGAGTTGCGATCGTGTTG
>JBGSIY010000324.1:0-2434 GCA_041742275.1 Pirellulaceae bacterium
CAGAGGGGAACCAAGTGAGTTCTCCAGGTCCGAGGCCGGTTTCCTTGCGGGTGTACCATGACATCAGTTGGGCAACCCGAGGCGTAGGTCGTTCCGTCGATCCCTAAGGAATTGTCCGGAAATAAACTAGCGATTTGGCTCAATGTGGCACGGCTCTCCGAGCCTTGATTTCTCGACTCGGAGAGTCGAGCTACTATTTTCAATCCGGAAATAAGTTCCCGGATTAGCCGAAACGCGCTAGCGTTCGGTTCCCTGCAAAACCGGGTGCTAGTGCACTCCGGCTAATTTTAAAAACGGATTTTATTACGGAACGGTTCCTAAGGTTTAATTCTTGCACCGGTTTGAATTCAAAAAAGCAGAATTTTTTTTATTAAGTTTCACTCCAACCCATTGAATCCAAAGCTCATGACCGTCGACAAATCAGGAGATCGCGTTCGGAAGATGTTTGGGGAGATTGCTCCCAACTACGACCGAATGAATCGGGTGCTGTCGATGAATACCGACGTCTATTGGCGTTGGCGAACGGTGAAAATAGTGCAGCCACAGGGGAACGCACCGATCTTGGATTGCTGCAGTGGAACAGGTGATCTGGCTTTCGCCTGGGAACGTGCCGCCAAATACAATGCGCCCGTGATCGCTGCGGATTTCACGCCAGAAATGTTGGCAATTGGCGTGCAGAAAAAACAAAAGCGGGCTCGGAGTCAGGTCGAGTTTGTGGTGGCTGACACCCAAGCACTGCCGTTTGCCGACAATCAATTTCAAATCGTTTCGGCCGCTTTCGGATTGAGGAACGTGGCCGACACGGATCAGGGGCTCAGGGAGATGACCCGAGTCTGCCAACCGGGAGGTCGTGTGGTGATTCTGGAGTTTTCGACGCCGCGTCGGCAACCGATTCGCGGGGCCTACAATTGGTACTTCCGGAACATCTTGCCTCGAATCGGCCAAGCGATGGCCAAGAACAATTCCGATGCCTACAACTATTTGCCCAGCAGCGTCGGCGAGTTTCCCAGCTACGAACAATTGACCGCGCGGATGCAGCAGGCGGGTTTGCAGTCAACGGTTTTTTATCCGTTAACATTCGGGATCGCAACTCTCTATGTAGGTGTCAAATGAAACTCCCCATCGTTTTGGCGATTACTGGGGCCAGTGGCGTCGTCTATGGTCGACGGTTGTTGCACGTCTTGCTGGAATTGGGTGAAGAAGTTCATTTGACGATCAGCGATTCAGGTCAAAAGGTGTTGCAGCATGAACTGCGCATCCAAATTGACTTGAGGTCGTTTCGTCTCGCTGATTTGCTCCCCGACGCCCAAGTCGAACCGGGGCAACTTGTGTATCACCACTATCAAGATTTCATGACGCCGATCGCCAGTGGCTCGCATCGGACGCGGGCTATGGTGGTTTGCCCCTGCAGTGGCAGTACGCTCAGTGGAATCGCCACGGCTCGAAGCGGTAACTTAATTCAACGAGCGGCCGACGTGCATTTGAAGGAACGCCGCCCCTTGATTCTGGTTCCCCGCGAAACGCCCTTGTCATTGATTCAAATCGACAACTTGCGAACGGCCAGTCTGGCGGGAGCGACGATCTTGCCGGCTTCACCTGGCTTTTATCATGGAGCCGAAAGCGTCGAACAGTTGGTTGATTTTGTGGTCGCTCGAATCTTGGATCAAATTCATGTAGAACATCAAATGACACGGCGTTGGGGAGATGCCGATGGAAAGCACGACGCAAAAATAAAAGACTGACAACAGCTGATGCTACAAGGGGGCGTGTCACCCGAACGGGGATGACGTCTCAGCCGTATGGGGAATTAGGGACAGTCCCGTAACAAGATCCCGTTTTTAAAATCAGCCGGAGTGCGCTAGCACCCGTTTTTGTAGAGAACCGGACGCTATTGCGTTCCGGCTGATCCGGGAAATGATTTCCGGACAATCACGAAGAGGAACGAAGGGTATGCCGGGGAGAGCGACAAACTTGCGACAGTTTCTGGAGATGATTCGTTTTAGTCATACGATCTTCGCGCTCCCCTTTGCACTGTTGGCGGCCCTGATGGCTTGGCACGTGCCAGTGGTGGATCTGGCGGGTGATGTGGGAGTGAGTTTTCGTTGGCAAGACCTTGCGGGGATCTTGCTGGCGATGGTGGGCGGACGCAGTGCGGCGATGGCCTTCAACCGCTTGGCCGATCGGAAGATTGACGCCGGGAATCCGCGAACCGCGACGCGGCACTTGCCTGCCGGGCGAATTTCTGTGGTCAGCGCTTGGGCCTTCACGATCCTGTCGCTGGGGGTCTACCTCGCTGGAGCGGCTTTGTTTTGGCCGAACATCCTGCCGTTGATTTTGGCGCTCCCCGTGTTGGGGGTTTTGTTGGGTTACAGTTACGCCAAACGGTTCACTCCGCTGGCTCATTTCTGGTTGGGTTTCGCTCTGATGTTGGCTC
>JBGSIY010000325.1:0-7848 GCA_041742275.1 Pirellulaceae bacterium
GCTTTCCGTTTTGCGTCAGATAGACGGTGCCTTCTACAAAATGGGACGCTTGAATTCGCGATACCCATTTCGCCGGGGGGAGTCCGGTGGTGATTTCGGTCCAGTTTTTCCCGTCGTCCGAGGTTCGATGTACTCGCCCGTCATCGGTGCCCACGTACAACAGTCCGGCCTTGACCGGCGATTCGCTGAGGGAAGTGATCGTGGCATAGGAAATGTTGCCTTGTCGCTCAGGATCAAAGCGGCTCAAGTCGGGAGAGATGGCCACCCAATCGTCGCCTTGATTTTCTGAACGAAAAACGCGATTCATTCCGTGATAAATGACCTTGGAGTTGTGAGGTGACAAGATAAAAGGAGCGAGCCATTGTCCACGCAGAGTTTCCCCTTCGATTGTTGGCGTGATACGTTTTGTGGTCCAGCCACCTCGACCTCCGGAACCGTTTCCTGCGGGAGTCCGCGTGGAACGCATAATGCTGCCATAGAAGGACTCGGAATAGAGTAAGTTCGGGTCGTTCGGGTCGATAGCAATATAACTCGCTTCGCCGCCGGGAATTGTTTTCCATTCACCGAAAGTGCCGGAACGGGAGACCCGAGAGGGTCCTGACCAACTGTGGTTGTCTTGGATGGAGCCATAGACATTGAAAGGCTTTTCGTAGTCCACAGCGACATTGTAAAATTGAACGACGGGTAGGTTCTCGATATTCTTCCAGGTTTTTCCACCGTCGTAGGAAAGGTTCACGCCTCCATCATTGCCATTGATGACATAGTTTGAGTTATTCGGATCGATCCACAAAGAGTGATGATCGGCATGTAAATCGGGATAGTTCACACTTTGAAAGGATTTGCCGCCATCGGTCGATTTGCCCAACGCGACGCCCAAAACGTAAATGGTTTCCGCGTCATTGGGATCTACGCGAATTTGTCCGAACACCCAACCATAGGTCGAGAACAAACGGGGCAGGAAAGGGTCAGTGCCGTGAGTTTTTCGCCAAGTTTCGCCTTGATCATCCGAACGAAAAACTTCAGCACCTTTGATCACATCCTCTCGCTGGCGACCGTAGGAATCCAGTTCGCCTTCGCGGGCAGCTCGAGCCGATTCATGGTTGTCCACCAAGACATACAAGGTATCGGGTTGGTTGCGGGCGATATCCAGGCCCATCCGTCCAGCTTTGCCGCGTGGAGGGAGTCCTTCCGACAAGAGTTTCCAATTGCGTCCTCCATCGTCTGAGCGGTAGATGCCACCGCCATTTCCGGGGACGGGATCGCTCCAAGGGTAACGAATTCGATGCCACATGGACGCGTATAGTTTGTCGGGGTTCCTGGGGTCCATGACCAAGTCATAAGCGCCGGTCATTTCATCTTCATACAACACCTTAATCCACGACTTGCCTCCGTTCGTCGTTTTGTAAACACCCCGTTCGCTGTTGGGAGTATATTCGTGGCCGCAAGCGGCGACATAAACTGTGTTGGAGTCTTGGGGATGCACAATAATCCTGGAGATATGATGTGTCTCCTCCAACCCTGCCGATTCCCAGGTCTTACCCGCGTCGGTCGAACGGTAGACGCCGGTACCTGCCATCGAACTTCGGAAAATATTGGATTCGCCAGTACCGAGCCAAAGGTTGTCCGAGTTCGCGGGATCGACGGCAATGGTACCTGTTGACGCTGATGGGGCGTCGTCAAATATGGGGCTCCAGGTTGTGCCCTCGTTTTCTGTTTTCCAGACGCCGCCGGAAGCGGTCGAGACATAAAAGGTGTAGGGTTTGTCAAGCGGTTTTGCAATGTCAGTGATACGCCCACTCATCACCGATGGTCCAATCGACGTCCACTTTTGAGACTTGTAGGGGGAGGCCTCGCGCATGGTGAGGAAGGACTGATAAAAATCCAAACGTGTTTTGGAGTCTAGTACTGGCGGTTTGAACTCAGGGGTCTGTTGCCCGCATAGAGTCCCGGTTGGGGGAGCCAGCAGCCAGCCACACAGAAGTAATCCATAAAAAATAGTTCGGCGCATTTTTGAAACCTCAGGTTCGTAAACGGGATGAATGCCGGAAACAAGTTCTTAGTCGCGGCCGCGAATTGGAGAAAGCCAACGTTTTTCCAACGGCGAAAGTGCCATCGGCCCTTCCAAAATAGGCACTTGCCCTCTCGCATGCGGCCCATTGGCACATAGCCAAACGGCGGGCGGATAGCAGAGCAGGGGCGAAGCTCATTTCTATGGCTCAACTCTAAAATGGGACGGCAACAAAGTTCTCTTGATGAATTTCCGAATCAAGAACGGCGGCAGCAAATTCTTGCTTGTCGCTACCCGCATTTTAAACCAAATGAATTCGGCCGTGGGAGCAAACTCTAAAAAAAGTAAGCGTTCCCGGGCTGAATAGATTGCCGGCGGTTACCTGCATTAGGCAATCAGCTTGGCACCGCGGTTTCGCGGATGATGGGGGCAGAAACCGATACTAACGCTCGCAGGCGAGTTGAGACGTGAAGGTTAGTAAAAAACAGATTACAAACCGAAAGGCAAAAATACCGGAAGAAGAGCCGTGCAGTCAGGTTTGGAAGTTCCCCCCGTCTCCAGCATGGAATTCGTACCTGGCGGGTGCGAAAAATTTGCTAAGCGGTTACCGCGACCCGCCTGACCTTAGGACTTCGAAGGGATCTTGGGGCGAGCCCGTTTACGCAGGTTTTGAGGGCGGGGGATATGCGTTTGCGATTTTCCGTCGTTGGTTGTTGTCGGTGGTTGCGGCGACGTCGGCTCGGTCTGTGATCTAGGTTGTGATCTTCGGTTTTCTCCAAAGGCGGAGTTTTGCGAAGCGAGGTGCAAGTAGCCTACGCCAACAGCTGAAATGGCGATGACCATGCCGGCCGCTAGGCCCAGGACATTACCGGTGAAAAAAGACCAAACAACCAAAGACTGACCAGCAAAAAAAAGACCAATCGACATTGTCACGCGGGGTGAGTCGGCATTGGCCAGTGGACTGGCGACTGCGGGAGAGTTGTTTTTTGACGTCTGTTGAGTCGGCGAATGCGACGACCGAGCCAGCGGTGAACTCGCGTGTTGGGCAACTTCGTTTGGGGGAGCAATCTTTTGTTTTGTTTTTGAGTTCGCGAGAGGGGTTGTTGAAGAGGGACTGTTTGTGGCAGTGACACCTAGTGCGCGTCGCTCATGCGCCCCGTCGAAACGAAATAACTTCTGATCGATCGGTTCGTCTGATTGGCCGAGAGAATCTATGCTTGATATAGAAGGGAGTGGGAACAACGGAATCGTCGCGATCTCATCATCCGCTGCTACACGATTGTTTGGGCTGTCAGGTTGCTTGCCTGCCGGAAATTTTTGCAATTGTTTTTTTTGCAAATGATTGTCTTGTAAATCGTCCGTCTCCGCTGATGCCTTCTGCCGTGCGTCGTGAGGCGACAAACCCGTTTTGGCCGATTCAATCACGACCTCGACCTCACATCGTGCACAAAAGATTCCTCCATGTTGAACCGAAACGAGAGGAGATCTGCTATTGCAACTGGGGCACCACATGCAAGAATCCGACGCCGTATGTGAACGAAAATAAGAAACGACCCACCCTGTTGACTTTCGGTCGTTGGGGTGCCAAGGCTCCAATCAACGACGAGGAATCGGCACAAGCGATACGTGCGGCGCGGTATAATGGTTACAGATTAACAATGAGTTGAGGGGCGCGAGAATCCAGCGGCGGCAACACGAGAGAAGAAGTTCGGGGGATCAATGCCACGGTTGAATGACTTCGCTTCGCTGAATGAGTTGATGGTCAGGATGGTGGAGAACGCCACCATTTAAGAGTTTCCCCGAACAAATTTCGGCTGACGAGGCCCAGTATACGTCTGGCAACGCATCGCAGTGACGTTGTGATCGACGGCCGTACAGGTCGACCACAAAAAAGCTGGCTTCGGTGATTTGCCAATTCTCGTAGCCGGCCGCGGGGGGATCGCTGGAGGGGAGATGCAGCAAGGCCATATTAGCCACCAGAAAATCGATCGATCCGTCCAGGCCCAGTTGCCAAGAGGTTTCTCGGGCGACGGCTTGACGGGGCGACTCCCGTTCGAGACGTTGAGTTTGAATGAAGCCCCAATTTTGAGTCGAAGGGTGGCGTTTGAGCAGCCAATTTGAAGTGCCGTCTTCCTGCATTCGTCGAATCAGAGCGACGGCCAGTTCGCAATTTTCGTTTAGGTTAGGATCCATCATGTGAATTTGATCAGCGGCGTGGGACCGGAAGCAAATGGAGGTTACGAGAATTGTCTGGAAAACAATTTTGAATAGGGTGCGGTCGGTCCGTTCATGGATTTGACCCGAAATGAATTCCTCATTTTTACGAACTGCCGTACCCATGACCGCGCAGAGCACCGGAGGACGGCATAACCGAGGACATAAATTGCTTTACGTGATCCGGAACCCTTTTAACCGGGAAGACAAGATCTAGGTTAACGGAAAAACTACCCGACGGGTAGCTTTGTTTGAACTGGTTTTGGCCGGCCAAGTATCGGCCACCTTGGAATGGGAGCCCAAAAAAGTAAGGAGCGATCGGCGATTGACGCTGGGTTGGTTGGGACGCTGGGTTGTTACCCACGCCGGGGTGTTTAAGTGTTGGCGACGCGAGCCTGTTGCCATGGGTTCTCGGGGTGGATACTGATATCGAGTTGCCAATTCGAATAGGATTATCGCCAACGGTATGGGGGTAAAAGGTCAGGAGCGGCGGTTCATATCTCGAAAACGGTTAAAACAGACGTGGACTAAAGAACGCATGTTGGCCGAATGGCACTGGCGGCGGGGCGAAGATGTTGTCGGCGTAGATGTTGCCTGTGGAAAATGGGAACCGAGCTCAATGATAAAAGGAGTCTAGCGTTGTCAAAGAAATCTCTTGGTACGAACCAAAGCCCGAATGACGAGGCGAGGGATGCGACATTGTTGAGTGGAAACAACTCGGGCACCCATTCGCGGGGGCGAGTACTTTATCCCTGGCGACGTTTGCGGTTTCGTTTAATGATGATTCCCGTGGTGGCTCTAATATGGTTATTTGGAATGAGTGCAATGACGCAAAAGCCTAAATCGTTGGGGTTGTTTGATGGACGACTTTACCCCTTGCCCAACACGCCGAACTGTGTTTCCACGGAGGCGAGCGATGAAGAGCGTTTGATGCCAGCGTTGAAATTCCAAGGCGACGCGGCGGAGACGAAATCGAAGCTGTTAAAAACGATTGGGCAGTTTCCCCGCTGGCGATTGGTGGAAGACGACGGGGACTATTTGCACGTAGAGGCCACCAGTTTGATCTTTCGTTTTATTGATGATGTGGAGTTTTTAATCGATCGCTCGACCCATCGCGTCCACTTTCGCTCGGCCTCGCGTATCGGCCATTCCGACCTGGGTGCCAATCGCAAACGGATGCAGCGTTTCACAAACGCTTTCAGACAGCCGGATTGAGTTGTCGTGTAGGTCTTCATCCCCCAATGCTGATTCGAGTCGTCGGTTTCGTCGATCGAAGATATTCGCGATTGAATCCAGCCACTTGCCCCTGCTGATGTTTAGCCTAGGTTCGCCGTGATGTCGCGGGCGACACGTTGTGGAATTGCCGCGTGAGATATTTTGTTTAAGCAATACTGAAGGGACGCGGTTTGGATCGCACGGGAAAGGAATACGGCCGGGCTATTTCTGAGTGGGCCAAAGCCTATGCCTGTTTCAATAAAGCTGATTTTGGTTAGAATTGAGGCCGGTTTTTAACAAGTCGAATTGAGGAAGATATGAAGCCAAGTAAAAGCATTTGGATGAACGGTAAAATGATCCCTTGGCAATCAGCCAATGTGCATGTGATGACACATGCTCTGCATTATGGCACCAGCGTCTTCGAGGGGATTCGGTCCTATGGCACGCCGCAGGGGCCGGCGATTTTTCGTTTGGGTGCGCATATCAAGCGATTGTTAGAATCGTCGAAAATGTATCGTATGCCCGTGACTTACTCGGCTGCCGAATTAGAGCAAGCGTGCCGAGATGTGATTGTCGAAAATGATTTGAGTGGGGCCTATATTCGCCCACTCATTTTCCGGGGCACGGGTTCGATTGCGGTTGATCCCCAAGACAAATGTCCGATTGAAGTCATGGTGGGAGCTTTTGAATTTGGTGCCTATTTAGGAACGGAAGGTTTGGAGCGGGGCATTGATGTTTGCGTCTCGAGTTGGCATCGGACCAACAGCGGTTCGAATCCCGTATTGAGCAAGGCGGGTGGGCACTATCTCAACGCCTATTTGATTGGTGCGGAAGCACGGATAAATGGTTATGCCGAAGGGATCTCAGTGAACGCTCAAGGATTGGTGGCGGAAGGATCTGCCGAGAATTTATTTTTGATTCGCAACGGCGTGATTTATACACCTCCCTTATCCGCATCGATATTGGGCGGCATCACTCGCGATGCCGCGACGACCTTGGCGACCGGGTTGGGATTCGAAGTACGTGAGGAGCAATTGCCGCGAGAATTGTTGTACTGTTGCGATGAGTTATTTTTGACCGGAACCGCAGCCGAAATCACGCCGGTTCGCAGCGTGGACCGGATCCCGGTCGGAGAGGGTGTTCCTGGGCCCATCACAAAAGCCGTTCAAAAGGCGTTTTTTGGGTTGTTTGATGGTTCAACGCCCGACATTCACGGATGGCTCGATCACGCCGCCCCTGTGGCCATGAGCTAAACGGCAGGGAGTCCCCGAGGGAGGATTATCTTTCGAATTCGCTTGCGAGATCCGATGGGAAGGAGGATAATCGAATGGTTCTGATCACTGTATTGAGAAACGGTATACAAGGTGTCGCTAATGTTATCCTGTCGCTCCAATCGGAACTGTTTGATTGCAACCTGCTTGGGCTTGAGCCTGCTCTGCCCCTGGACGGCTATGGGTCAGACAGACGTGCGGGACCAAGAAACCCAGCAACAGAAAGAAACGGCTGATACGGCTGAAATCTTTTCTGGACCTCAGGTGTCCGAGCGTTTACCGGAGCTCCAGGCGTTGCCATTGATGAGCGAAGCCAGTGAGCCCTGGACGTTAGTGCCGGGGAAGGCTGAGCAATTGCAATTAATTGTGTTTATGCACGAAAGGACGCGGCCTGCGTTTGGATTGTTGCGGGGGTTGGCCGGTTATTGCCAGGAGTTAGGGGAGCAGTTGGACGGCTCGGTTGTGATGTTGACCGATGATCTTGTTGAGACGCGGCAGTGGGCTCAGTTGGCTCAACGCTCCATTCCGAAGGGCATGCGAATGGCCGTCAGTGGAGATGGGCTGGAGGGTCCCGGTGCGTGGGGTCTCAATCGTAACGTGACTCTGACGATTGTCGTGGGAAAAAACAACCAGGCTTTGGCAAATTTTGCGATCATCCAACCCGATGCGGCAACCGACTTCGACAAAGTCGCCGCAGCGATCGCCCAAGCGTTGGGGAAGGAGTCGCCCACTGAGGAGCAACGGAATCGTTGGCTGGGTCTTAGAGCCATGAATGCTCGGGCGATGAGTGACGCCCAAGCGAAGGAAGCTGGGGATAAACCGAGTGTTGACATTCGGCCGTTATTGGCACCTGTTATTCGTCGCAATGCGGCCGCTGAAGCGGTTGATCTAGCGGCGGCGAAAGTCGAAGAACGTGCTGCAGAAGATGTTCCCTTCAGGCTCGCGGTGGGCGACGCCTGTCGACGTATCGTGAATGCGGGGAAATTAACCGACTACGGTACACCCGCGGCCCAAGTTCACTTGAAGAAATGGGCAGACGATTTTCGGGAGCAAAAATAGCCAGGACTCGGGGATTGGATTGCGGGTTTTAGTTTTAGCTTGTGCTTCGCGGCAGTCAGGGCGGTGCGTTTTGAGTCTAGG
>JBGSIY010000326.1:0-6146 GCA_041742275.1 Pirellulaceae bacterium
GGTTCGCCACAGGTTCAAAAAGACTTCCTGTTCCGATGAGTCAAATGCGGGATCGGCGTCCGATTTACGGTTTGTCTGTTTCATAGTGTTATTAAAATGACATGGCCGATGAAACCTGTCAAGACAACAGTTGTTGAAACAACCTTTATAAATCGATGGGATTTTGAGCTTGAGCAATCGATCTTAAAATCGTTCTTTAATTTGAATGAGCGTCACCTGAATTTCGGCAAAACCAGGGGGTTTTTCTCATCTAAAGACGACTATCGAAGAGTGAACTACCCCACAACTGGGCGATGTATTCCGAAAATTGTGGGAATGAGTACAACCTCGCGGTTTTGCCCCCATAGTGCGGGTTTTGCACTTTTCACCACTCAGAAAACTCGCCAGGCGAGCGTTTTTTAATATTTGTCACAAAGGAATCAACATACGAGATGGAGTTCCTTGCGAATCAATTGATGATCATTGATTTACAATCTGCGACTTTACTTTAAGCCTTTTAAAAAAATACAAGTCTGGAATTTAGGCAACCACGCAATCAAAAAATTCATGGACATTGAATTGCCGCCACGGCAACGTAAAGAAAACAGGCTTCAATCACCTCGACCGGTTTGAATGGTAGGCTTTCGCTGTTTGAGCAGCCGACTATTGGAATAGTCCCGCAAATTCCCTACCAATTGAAATCGAATCGCAAGGCCAATAAATCCGATTCCGTCGAGCCAAATACAGTGTTCTGATCGGTTAACGGATGAATCCAATCAAACATCCATCGCGTTCGATCAGACCAATACCAATTGAACCCGGCAGTCAAATCGTTGTATTGACCTCGATCAATGTCCGTCAGGTCCAACAACGACCAGCGAGCTTTCAGTTCCCAAGCCCCCCAACCTCGCCCATCGCGATCATTAAAAAAATAGCTATACGGCGAGTTCCTGCCAAACTGCGGGCCATGCTGACCAAACCTTTCAAAAATTCGATTTTCGCCGGTTAAGAAGTAACTGAGATGGGCGTAAACTCCTCCGAGATGCACGGCTTGATCACTCAGTAAATTGACTTGCGAAATAAAGGCCTCGGTTTGCAAGGTCACTCGGCCCCAGACGATCGCCCCTTCTAAATTTCCCGAAGTATAGGTATCGGCCGCCAACACACCACTATCAATCAACACAGGCCCCCGCTGAACTTGCGGTCGTGACGCAAAACGAACGCGGTCATCGTGATCCGAAGTATGTAAAATCCCCACACCCGTATGCACCAAATATCGCCCATGGGATGCCGCATCATAGTAGGGCATCCAAGTCAATCGGCCGCTGGTTCGGTAGCCTTGATTGTTGTCAAATCTCGTTTTAATGGTGTCGTTGAGATTGTCGAAGAACACTCCTGTGGCCCAGGTCACCGTTTTCTGCGAATTGCAGTTGTAAAAGGCAATTCCGACCTCTCTGTCCACTGCAAAGATGCCTTGGGACGGTATCGATCGTTCGCTGAAAATATTATTGGTGTCGTTGGTCACCTGCTCCAAACTGAACGGCACAAAAAAATTGCCAATTCGCATCCGACCCAAAACAGGAATCTCATTCATGGACAAATAAGCGTCTTTGACATCCGGCGAGGCCAACTGATTCCCCGTCACACCTTGCCCTGGTTCCAATGTCATTTGCAATCGAAAGTCAAACTGCCGGTACCCCGAACCGTCGGCAACCAACCGCAGACGACGATAGCTAAAATAGTTGCCACTAAAGAGATCCGTGATTCCCGGATCGGTATCGGCCCAGGTCACATAATCCAATTGAACATGCCCGCCCAATTTCACAGTCCACTTATCGTCGGTTGTGCTCTTGGCCTCTGCTCCTCCCGCTGAAGCTGCGGCCTGTAAAGTTTTTCCTTCGGCAGCGTCCTCTTTCAGATCGCGTGGTGCCGCATTGATTTTGGCATCGGGGATGGGATGCTCAACCAACAAATCAAGCCTCCGACGCAATTCGGCGACTTCAGCAGCTAAATCCTGCTCCACCTTCCCCGGCGCCTCGGTATCGACAGCGTCCGTAAGCGTGAGCGACGAACCTGTTTCTTGATAAGATGCCAGCACCACTCCAGGTTGCAGAAAGTTCTGCCCAATCGACGGGGCAAAAGAGGATGGCCTAGAAGTCATAGGAAACAAGGGCTGGGCCGCAGACGTATCGGCATGAATGGCTGGAACCTCAATTCCGGCTCGCTCCCTATTGGCCAGGCTATCGCCGAATGAAGGAGTCACGATTTGCCCCCATGCAGCACGGCTCGTTATCCCCAACACGACCTGCCCTACAAAAATGGCAAAGCAAACCGTTACGATTCCTTTCGCATTTATTCGCACGGCGGGTGGTCGAATTCCGGACATAAAACAACTCTCTCGTTCAACGTGTCCGTTCTGGTTGACCAGTTAACCCGGATTATTCTGATGGTCAACGCCTCCCGTGAAATGGGTTGGCAACAATTTTCGGTAAATTGCGAGTCTTTGGGTCATCGGCAAAAATCCCCTAACCAGTACAGTTTAACTTGTCATCTCACGCCGTTTTTTGGGTTTTGTGTTCGAAAGCCCGTTGGCCAGCCCCGTGAAACGGGCCAACATACAAATAAATCGAATAGATTTTCGCTATCGAAATCCTGCGAAACCCAATTAGTTTTCCCCAGGCAGGGAACCATGCCTCTGCCACGTTGGTCCCGAAAACAAATGTTAATTGATTGCCTACGGATTCGGTTCAAATACGGGTCACAGATGAAATGGGCCCGCTCGGCATCCCGTAAACAACGCACCGATTACATTCGCGAAGTCACTGTCGGCGTGAAAACTCCCGAACAACCTGTCGGTCCCAATCAGGGCAAACTGGCGTTCCCTCAGCAGCAATCGGAATCGATTTCTTGCCGTGTCTCAAGACGGCGGTTCACGACTAAAGCCACCAAAACAATTAAGTCACCAAAACAACCACTGGCACGCGTTAAAATCATTGCTTGACACTCGATTCTTGTTTCCCTATTTACGCAACTCTGATCCATTTCATGAAACAACTTGTCCTCGTTTTTCCGAATCAGTTGTTTCGGCCCCATCCTGGTTTAGCACTGAATCCCGATCGCGTGTTGGTCATCGAGGACAACTTGTTCTTCGGCGATCCTCACCACCCCATGAAGTTTCACAAACAAAAACTATGGTTGCATCGAGCTTCGATGAAGCGTTTCGTCGCCGGCCTCAAATTGCTACCAGAGAAAGTTCATTACGCAGACTATACCGGAAAGCCGAATGCATTGGCCGATACGCTCTTTCCTTGGCGGACTCGCTGCGAGGGACTCTTATGCGTCGACCCGGTGGATTACCTGCTTCGACGTCGACTCCTCAGGATCGCAGCCCGCCAGAATTGGCAGTTGGAGTTCCTTCCGAATCCAAACTTTTTTAACACAACAGCGGACAACATCGCGTACCGAGCTCAAAAAAAACGCTGGTTCATGGCCGACTTTTACAAGTCCCAGCGTCAACGTTTCAACGTTCTCATGGACGGCGAATCCCCGGTTGGTGGCCAATGGAGTTTCGACGCTGACAATCGCAGCAAGATCACCAAACAGGATTTAAAAAAAATCCCCACTCTCGATTTCCCGGATGTCGATGATGTTGACCGCGAGGCACAAGACTATGTCAAGCGGAAATTCCCCGACCACCCTGGCGAAATCGACGCGCTCTTCTATCCCACGTCGCATGAGGCTGCCCAGCAATGGCTAAATCAATTCCTCAACGAACGCTTACCCCTCTTCGGCCCCTATGAAGATGCCATGGAACAAAATCAGTCGTGGCTTTGGCATGGTGTCTTGACTCCCATGCTCAATATCGGCTTGCTCAATCCACGCGATGTCATTGACCAAGCGGTGGAGGTGGCGCCGGCGAATGGAACACCTTTTAACTCGCTCGAGGGCTTCGTGCGTCAAATCCTCGGCTGGCGCGAGTTCATGCGAGCCACGTACGAAGAACTGGGCGTGACGATGCGAACAACCAATTTCTGGAATCATCACAGCCCGATTCCTCGATCGTTTTATGACGGCACGACGGGTATCCCCCCGCTGGATGACACCTTAATCCGCCTGCGGCAAACGGGATATTGCCACCACATTGAGCGTCTCATGGTCCTCGGCGGATTCATGTTCTTATGCGAATTTGATCCCAATGAGATCTATAAATGGTTTATGGAAATGTTTGTCGACAGTTACGACTGGGTTATGGTACCGAACGTCTATGCCATGAGCCAAAATGCCGACGGTGGATTGATTACGACCAAACCCTACTTCAGTGGCTCGGCCTACATTCGCAAAATGAGTCATTACCCACCGGGCGATTGGTGTAACGTTTGGGATGGGTTGTATTGGCGTTGGATTCATTTGCATTCCGACGCCTTGGGCCAAAATCCTCGCTGGGCCATGATGGTTTCGATGTGCAAAAAAATGCCCCCAGAAAAACGGAACGGTCACTTAGCAACGGCTGAGTCGTTTCTAAAATCGCTCGCCAAATAGTCTAGGCCGTCTGTTTCGTTTAGAGTCACATCTCGTTTTGTGAGATTGATTTTTTAGAAACCCGCGCAGGGCAGGGGGGACAAGCTTTTTACTGCTGATTCCGACACCCCATTTGATGCTTTACAATAAACTGCGTCCAACGGCCTGGTTTCGCCGCTCGACGATCACATCACTTTACGCAAGACTTTTTGCTAGGACGATTCAGCATGTTCCATTCTCCCAACCGAAGAAATTTTTTACATTGGTCCCTGGGTTGTGGTTTATCCCTCGGCCTCACGCCACGCATCTTGGCTGGTCATCGCGTTGCTGGTCAACGCGTTCTGGGTGCCAACGAACGCCTGAACATTGGCGTGATCGGCGTCGGTGGCCAAGGTGCCGGGAACTTAGCTCGTGTGGCCACCGAAAACATCGTGGCCGTGTGCGATGTCGATGAAAGCAGACTGAACTCCGCTGCCGAAAAATTCCCGCTGGCGAAAAAATATATCGACTATCGCCAGCTCCTCGATCAAACCGACTTGGATGCCGTCGTCATTTCCACACCGGATCACCATCACGCTCCCGCGACCGTACGCGCCTTGAAGCGAGACTTGCATGTCTATTGCGAAAAGCCGTTGACCCACACAGTCGCCGAAGCTCGAATTGTGACACGATTGGCGAGCGAAAAAAAATTGGCGACGCAAATGGGTACTCAAAACCACGAACATCCTGGCTACCTGCGTTTGGTCGAATGGATCCAGTCGGGCGTGATCGGAGCCGTTCGCGAAGTCCACGTGATCACCGATCGACCCGGTGGTTTTTGGAAACAAGGCCAAGATCAACCCGCCGGTGGCACTCCCACGCCAGAACATTTGCATTGGGATCTTTGGCTGGGGCCAGCGGCGGCTCGCGATTTTCATCCTGAATACGCGCCGTTTCGTTGGCGCGGTTGGTGGGATTTTGGTTGTGGTGCTATCGGTGATATGGCGATTCATTTGGCCGACCCCGCGTTCTGGGCGCTCGAGTTGGGTGGACCGGTGAAGGTAACTTCCGAGGGCCCCCCACCACTTGCTCATTGTGGACCCACTTGGATGATTACCAAATTTGAATTTGAGGCTCGCGGTGAACTACCGCCTGTCACATTGTTTTGGTACGAGGGGACCGCCAAGCCCCCCGCGCCCATTCAAAACGAACTACCAATGAACGGCTCGCTGTTCATCGGAGAACGGGGTCGAATCGCTATCCAACACGACCAATTGCCTCAGTTGCTGCCGGCCGAAGACTTCGCGAACTTCCAACCGCCGAAACCTTATCTGCCCGAATCGATTGGACACCACCAGCAGTGGATCGAAGCCTGCAAAACGGGCAGCCGAACCGGCAGCCCGTTCAGTTATGCAGGTCCCTTCACCGAAATCGTGCTCCTCGGTAACATCGCCTATCGCAGCAAATCACCCATACACTATGACCCGAATACCATGCAAATCACCAACGTCCCCGATGCCAATCAATGGCTGGCGAAAACCTATCGTCCCGGTTGGGAGGTCGAGTAGTTTTCGTAAAGACGCCTAAATAATTGTACGGAACTAAGTTCTCGGATTAGCCGAAACGCGCTAGCGTCCGGTTCCCTGCAAAACCGGGTGCTAGTGCACTCC
>JBGSIY010000327.1:0-4466 GCA_041742275.1 Pirellulaceae bacterium
GCGCAAAAAAGAAGTTGAAGTTCGCCCTCAACGATAGCGGTTCTGGAGCAGTAGCCCAAAAACAATTCGCACGGCGTCAGAGCATTTAAAACAGATACGTTTACTCAAATTCATCACCAGCAAGAGGCTCGGTTTTTTCCAGAGTTTACCGCGTCCTAAACAGATTTCAGCAAGTAATCACAATGAACAGTAATGCATCGATAAGCACTACAATAACATGTGAGGCACAAACTGAAAATTCGAATCGACCGATATGATTTAACTGTGGAGCCAACTTTCGAGTTCCAAACTCGCTTTCTGGACCTAGGCCACTCGAACCGATTCACAACGCTGCGCAGATCGCAGCTGTTTGACTCACAACACGATCGTTGATCACTGCCGTTTGTTCAAGCGTTCTATGCCGTTCACCCAAAATCGAAGACGTCTAAATTCCAACTAGACCGATTGATGAAGGCTACTAATCCTGCCAACAACAGATTGATTTGCTGGCGAAAATTTGACTGTGCTGAAATTTACACAGTTATTAGGGATATGTCAAGGGTTGTCGACTTTTAAGGTCACTAAGGACACCAAAAAACCATTTTCTTGGGTTCCAATCAGTCCCCATAGCGTTTTTATCCCGTTCAATCCCCAAAATCCCGCTTTTCGACTTAACTTTCCCATCTGGAATAACCGAATCTGATCAGGGAGTACCCCATTTGTTGCGTTGGAGGAGTTCAAAAGCCATGGTGGCCAAAGCAATTACAAAATTTTCTCTGGCTATTCTTGCCCTCGCTATTCTCAATCCAGGATTTTGCACGGCTCAAAAAATAGAGTGGCAAGGCAACCTGGAAGATGCCAAACGCTTGGCCAGTCAGTCCAACAAATTGGTTCTGGTCCACTTTCATGCGGATTGGTGCCGTCCCTGCAAACAAGTCGACACCTATGTCTTCACAGATCCCGCAGTTGCGCGAGCACTCCATGAAGTCGCCGTCCCCCTTCGTATCGACGTCGATTTACATCCCGAAGTGGTGAAGGAATTTGCTGTCGAAGGAATTCCTGTCGATGTGTTTATCACGCCCGCAGGTCGCATGGTCAAAAAGCAGAGCACTCCTAAATCGTCAGAAAACTACTTGACGATGCTCAAAGACCTTCGCACCCTAAACGTCGCCGATTCTGTTCAGGCGCGCCAGACGACGCAACATCTCGTCAAGATGGAATCCGATTTTCAAGCCAGCCAAAAGAACCAAGACGTCTTCAGTATCGAACCATTTGAACACCAACGCCCCGGAGCCATAACCAGCCCCAGTCAGCAACTCGCCAATTCTAAAGATATCCAGTCGCAAACCACGATCACTAATGATTTCGCCAATTCAAACTCACCAACACTAAATCCACCGACTCCAAATACGCCCACTCAGACTTCCTCCACCTTGTATGCGGGGACAACCACACCCCATGCCAATACACTCAACTCCGACTCTCGATCGCTCGCCAACGAATTTGAATCACAGGCCAAAGCACCGACTGCGAAAATCATTATGAATGAGTTCGCACAACCCAAACTAGAAACCGTCGCGCCGTCGCAATTCGCCAACAACGGACCCATCACCCCCATTTCTCAAGCCGAGATTTCTGCCGCCAAGGCAGCGGGGGAAATTGCCAACGCACCGGGGAGCACCAACGCGAACGATGCCACTCTGACCTCACCATCTACCCAAATGCCAAACGAGCAAAAGTCACCGTTTGCACTCAACGGAGATTGCCCAGTGACTCTGGCGAAAGATGGAAAATGGATATCGGGGGATCCTAAATTCGGGTGCGTCCATCGCGGAAAAACTTATTTGTTCGCATCGGCCGACTACCAACAAATCTTTCTGAACGACCCCGATCAATACAGCCCTCTTTTGGCGGGCTACGACCCGGTCGTCTTTTTTGAACAGGGTGAATTGATGGAGGGGAATCGAGAACATGGCGTTTTTATGACCCAAAACAACCAACAAGTGATCGTTCTCTTCCGCAACGCTAACACACAAAGCCGTTTCAAAACATCGCCTGAAAAATTTCTCAAAGCCGTTCGTATCGCAACCGAAACAATTGACAAGAAACTGCGGTAGGCCGTTGCCGTTACCGTTGCCGTTGCTTGCCTGATTTGAGATTACTTGAAGTGCAGCACTAGTTTGATTTTTCAATTTTCATGTTTGCAATTCAGTGTGATATTAGCGCCGATCCCTCAAAACATTTGTTGACAGTACACAAAAGCGTTTGAATACCATCAACGCAGTCGCGCCAGAATTGATTCACGTTAAATATTTTTTGATCATCGGATTTTATTCTTTGCGAAAGCGTCTTCGCTGGCGTATGAAGCCGGTGCCTGCCAAAAGTAAAAACATCGACAGATTGGGCTCAGGGACTGCGGAAACGCGAAACAGAAACGAACTATCACCCTGGCCCAATCCATCCCGAAAAAACTGAATGTGTTTACCTGGGATGTTCGGATGCAAAAAATCAATCATATGTTGTTGATAACCTAAGCGCAACTCAAACAACTGAGGATCATTCAACCAAGCATCTGAGACAAATGAGGTCACATTTTGAATTTCCCCCACATTGGAGTAACCTCCGTTATTCAAGTTGTCTCCTACGAACTCGAAATATCGATTGTAAGCGGAATTTCCAAATTCAGTGGGTGTTGCAATTTCACCAAAAACGACATCTTCAAATGCATGAGTTGTCCAAGGATCGAATTGGAATAACGCGGAGTTATCTAAGACCTCCAGTTTATAAAAATCTTTTGATACGCCTGAAAAGTCCCATCCCATCGTGATCGCGCCTTCAGCCTGACTGGCATTAAAGAATCCAGAGGCATGCCAATATTTGGTGGATCCCTCTGTAGCTGGACCTGTGATTCCATTATTGGTTAAAACCAGCGAAGACAAGTTAATTTGGTTTCCATTGACAAACGCCATATTGCTTTGGGAATAATATCGGAATTCGTAAATGCCATTAACAAAATCAGCATCTGATACTGTGATGATGTCACCATGAGCAATCCGATCCGATTGAGAAATTGGACTTAAACAGGACATGCACAAGCAAATAAATAAGAGTTTCCGCCGAATCATGATTATTGCCTTTTGATTTAAGAATTTCTTTCCGGTTCTACTAGTAAATTGCCTGCCATTCCCATTCTCCGACACGAAATTGAACAGAAAACGATCGATTTTTTATAATTTTTAGCTACTCCCTATCCAGTTAGACGTTGTTACTACCTTGGTTCCGCTATGAGTCACACAACGCCCCCTCAAAACCACCAATCTGGCAGAACGAGGGCCAAGCTGGGAAACGGTGGGGTATCGGTCTAGCTTGGCTACGATGCCTTCATTATTGAAGAAGGAGACGATTGATATTGTTAAACGCAGTGTCTCGTCGTCAATCACAACGATTTTCGACTATTGTGGTACAATTTTCAAATTATCATGAACCAATGCTGGTTCCAAAATCCCAGTTCTGTTCAAACATGTAATTCCAATATTAATGATTCCCTAGAAATAAATGGGAGTTTACCCAACCATGGGAGACGAAACGAATCCTCTTGCCGACGATAGTTGGCTGCGGCGCATCATCGACGGTGAATCTGATTTTGCTGAAGGAGCAGTTGCGCGTTTTTCAGATCGTTTAATACGACTTGCCAAATCTCGAATGAGCTCAAAGCTCGCACAACGCGTCGACCCGGAAGATGTAGTTCAATCGGTGTTTCGCAGTTTTTTTCGGCGGCATTCAGAAAAAGAGTTCAAATTTTCGGAAACGAATGACGTCTGGCGTTTATTGGCGGCAATTACCTATCGGAAGACTCAAGAGTCAGCAAGGTATCACCAACGAATGATGCGCGACGTCCGAAGGGAATCTACGGAGTTGTTTTCTAATGAATGCAACTTAACCAATTCTAAGACCCCGACAGCTTCGACGTTAGTGGGAATGCAGGATCTCCTAGATCAAATTCTGCAAAAACTACCGCCGTCGCATCACCAAATACTATTGCTGAGACTTGAACAATTTTCAATTGACGAAATTGCCTTTAAAACAGGTCTATCCACACGCACTATTGATCGATCACTCAGCCTCATGCGCGAGATCGCAAAACAACTTATCCAATCAGATTGATGTGAATTTGATTATGAACGCTCATGATATCGATGATCTAAAACTTCGAATCGATGATGAATCGATTTGCATGAGTTTTGAGAACGCATGGAAAACGAGTCTTGCGCCAGCGTTAAACGAGTTTTTGCCATCACCAACAAATACTCGATTCAGGATTATTCTGACAGAATTGATCAAGATTGATTGCGAAGAGGAAGTGTCCCCAAAATTGTTGAAACTTGAAAAGTGGTCTCCCGCTGTGCGATAATTCGCACAGTCGGAAATTAATCAAGTTTTAGACAACGGTTAGCAGCCGTTGGGGAGACCACCATGAGTGATTCTAG
>JBGSIY010000328.1:0-3894 GCA_041742275.1 Pirellulaceae bacterium
GTTCGGCGATAATCATGGGAATCTGTGTCCCCGGAACGCCAACACCCACGAGTGCCGAGCGGTAAATCTGCGGATGATTATTATAAATGGCTTCGCAAGGGATAGTGAATAAAACACCATTGGCAGTCTGGACACGATGCCCCTTACGACCGCAAAACCAAAAGCGGTCATCGTCATCTAGGTACCCGACGTCTCCCATACGATGCCAGAAACGTTCGCCATCGTTGATTTTGTGTAGGGCGTTGGCGGCGACCCGAGTTACGTACTGATCCGTCACCACAGGACCACTTACGATCAGTTCGCCAATTTGTCCGGCTGGCAGGACTTGGGCATTTTCGAATTGTTCGATAGGGCCATCTGAGATGGCAATAATGTGCCAACGGATTTGAGGCCAGCGCCGTCCGACGCAGATCCCCTCCCCGGCCTGAGTTTTTACCCAAGTTCCCTCGAGGACCTCGCGTGACTCCGTGCAGGCCACAGGCAAGGACTCTGTGGCTCCGTAGGGCGTATGGACCTCGCCATCTTCGGCAATACATTTTCGCACACGTTCCAAAATATGTCTTGGAACAGGTGCTCCCGCGGTCAAAACACGTTTGAGGGTGGGGAGTTTTACTTTCTGTTTTTCACAATATCGGGACACCGTGTTCCAAAGAGCGGGTGAGCCAAACGATTGATTGGCTCTGAATTGCGTTACCGCGTCGATGAAGTCCAGAGGAACAATTTGCGCTGGGCGCGTCGCGTCCATTTTGGGAAAGACCGTTGTGGTTCCCATACCGGTATTGAACAAGGCAAATAGAGGAAATCCAGAGACATCGGCTCCTCCGGGTTCGATTCCAAAGTAATCGCGGATCTGAGTCGTTTGCTCAATAAAATGCCGGTGCCGATACAAGACGCCTTTGGGGGGTCCCGTGCTGCCGGTCGTAAAAATGATCGCTGCTGGCGACTCACGATCGTGGGAAGAGTACTTCCCAGGATGTTGATCGACAACAGGAATCTCGGAAGTCGTTTCGACCCGAAAGAAGTCTTTTGTGGATTGGCCCACCGGAAACCAGCGGGAACCGACGTTAAAATTAAACCTGCATTTTGGCAATGAACGTCGCATCCACAGGCGAATGAGCTGAGCCAATTGAATGCCCGCCAACCCATCGGGTTCGACTTCTTGCAAACAGCGAATCATGTTTTGACGTCCCATGCCAGGATCGATCAAAACCACAGTCGCTTCGGCCTTCATTAACCCAAACACCCAGGCAACAAAGTCGATCCCGGGAGGAATCATCAGACTTATTCGCTGACCTGGTTTGACCCCTGCCTCGCGAACGCCTACGGCAATTTGCGCGCTTTGCCTAGCTAAATCGGCAAAAGAAATGGTGCGATATGGGATAGGACGGCTTCCGGAACGCCCGCGAGGTGCCGCCACCGCGACTTGGTCCGGGTAGGCTTCCGCTGCCAAATCAAGGCTCTGAGCAATGTTCGTAAGTGATCGAAGGTCCATTAGTGAATCAAGATTTCTCGCAGACTTAGTCGACCTCAATGTCCCCAAACAGCGGCGTAGGCCGGAAGCTTGACGCCATAAATTCTAACGCGTTTTGCTCATCGCGGGTAGGAATTGACCAGCCAATGCCCTAAATTATTGGGAAATCCATTTTCGCATCAGCGAAACACGTATATCCCAACTCAATGCCTTTGAAAGCCAATCGATGGAGATTGATCTCTACAGCAGTTGTCCTGTTCACTCGGACAAGAAAATTAAATTTTGTTGCGGAAAAGAAATCGCAGCGGAATTAAATCAAGTCGTCGCCAAATTCGAAGCTCGCCAACCCGCTGCCGCATTAGAGGCCCTCAATCGATTGATCGAGCGCGTGGGTGAGAAAGATTGTTTGCAATCGCTCAAGGTCCAACTGTTGTCGGCGTTGGGCGATTTTGACCAAGCGAGCGCGGTCAATGAAAAGTTTGTGGCCGCCAACCCCAGCCATTCCCTGGGCCTTGAACAACGGGCCGTGTTGCTGGCCAGTCAGGGCAAAGCGGAAGAAGCCTATGAGTCGCTGCAAAATGGTATGGATCACCTACCGGGAAGTCAAATTCCGGTCAATTTCGCCACGGCATTTCGCGCTGTGGCTGCGGCGTGTATTCAGAATGGAGCGATCTGGGCCGCCCGGGCTCATGCCACTTTCGCAGGAGTCCTGAAGGAAGAGGAGGCGACCAGCCAACTGCTTGAGTGGATTGAGATGGGAAGTAAATCGTTATTTTTGAAACGGAGTAACGCGCTCCGCCCCGCTCCGGAGCATGAGACAGAATGGAAAAAGAAATATGAAAACGCCATCAAGGCCTCGCGACGTGGCCAATTCCGCAAGGCGATTCAATTGATCCAAAAGGCTCTGGAGATCGAACCACAATCCAGTTTTTTGCGCAAAGCCATGGCGTTGGCAGTTTCCAACCAACCGAATTCCAATGAATTGGTTACTCGATGGCATGCCGTCGCGGCCTGCGAAGATTTGCCGATGATCCAACGGGTTGAGGCAGAAGCCATTGCCCAAATGTTTACCTCCATCCCCACGGCGGGACTTGCGATTCAAAGAATGGTCTTTGAATTTGATTGCTCGGCCGATGAGATTTCCGAGGCAGCTCAATCGAGTCGACGGTTTATTCCAGAAGAGCCAGATCCGGCTCAATTAGAATCCGAAGGCCCACCACCTCGAGACGTTTTTCTGTTTCTCGATCGCGATGCGTTAGATGATGTCCGGGAACGGAGCATCGATCAGATTCCGGTGGTCATTGGGCAGTGCATGTTGTTCGGCAAACAAACCGATCGCGCTGCACGCATTGAAATATTATTGGCCCAACGCGATAACTTTGAACAATATCTTCAGGACTTTGCCAACACGTTTTCCGGCAAGCTGCGGCAGGTGAAAGCAGAGACGATGGGTTCGATTTCGGCTTTCAATGACAAGCTGGAAATCAATTGGCACCTGCCGCCCACGGTCGACCGTGAAACCTTCATGCGATTGGAGAAGAGCTTTCAATTTCACAACGCCACCAATGTCCTGCCCGACTTGAAAATTGATTTCCTCGGCGGACGTACCTTGCGCGAACTGGCCGCGACACCCGAGGGGCAGTTGTCAGCACAGGCCGTGTTGTTGAAATTCGAGATGTCACTGGATGGCCGTGAATGGTCAGCGGAATGGACCCAACGTGCGCGTGACGCCGCGGGTTTGCCGTCCTTGCCCACTGCGTCCATTCACGATCTCGAACTTGCCGATTCTCCCTTTGAACTACTGTACAGTGACATTTCGCAATTGCCTGATCAACAACTGGCCGTTCTGTTCATCATGGCCTCGTCGCTCTTCAATGCGACATTGATTCGCCGGGTGGGTCGCATGTTGTTGGAACGCAACGGGCAGATCGAAGGATTTGGGCCCGAACTGATCCACATTTCTTTGGCGGGTGTGGAAACGGATGACGACATCTGCTTTCAACACTTGGCTCAGGCTCGGGAGATTGCCCAGCAATCGGGTCGACAGGTCGGCAATGTTTTGGTTGCCGAATTTGAACAGCGTTTGTTGCGAGGAAAAACCAATGGGATGCGTCGGATCATTCAAGAAGTGCAACGGAAACATTTGAATGAACCTGGTGTGGGCGAAAGACTAGCTGGCATTCTCAGCAAATACGGGATGATCACCTCAGACGGCAGAATTTTCCTGCCTCCAGAAGACGAGGGCGAATCGGCCAAAGCCAAAACGGGGCTTTGGACCCCCGAGGCGTCGGGATCATCCGCCGCGATCGAAGGTGCAGGTTCGGGCGAATCCAAACTGTGGATTCCTGGACAATAGCGACTTGAATTTTGATTGTGAAAGACGTGGTGCAATGTTGAGTCGACCTGACGGTTTCCCCGATGGC
>JBGSIY010000329.1:0-6305 GCA_041742275.1 Pirellulaceae bacterium
GGCAGGTTACCGATGCGCCGATGCCATCACAAGTAGTCTTCCCAATTTGCAGCCCCACATCAACCGTCGACTGGGATATCAAAAAAATGTCACCTATTTACCCATGGGCTATGACCCGGAATTTTATTCGGACTCGCCCCCCCTATCGGAGGCTGGCAAGTCTGTCCTGCGTTTGATTGAGTCGATACCTGATGATTTTTGGGTAGGTTATTTTGGAACCATCGGAACGGCCAATGCACTTGACCATACTCTCGAGGCATTTAAACAATTGAATTCTAGTAAATCCAACGTTCATTTATTGGTGGTGGGTGATGGCCCGCTTCGCTCCAAGTATCAAGCTGAATACAACGCTGTTGACAACATTCATTTTGTCGGACGTATGCCGAAAACCGATTTGCCGTATTTGATTCAGCCCATGTCAATCGTAATCAACCCTTGGTTGGATCGATCCATTTATCAGTTCGGAATCAGCCCCAACAAATGGATCGATTATATGGCCGCCGCAAAGCCTATATTCGCCTGTTATGGCGGGTATCGATTTGTGTTGGAAAACATTGGATGTGGGTGGTTTGTCGAACCCGAAAATACTCAGATTTGTGCCGAATCGATTTTGAATATTGCAGAAATACCCTCCACGGAATTAGAGCAGATGGGAAACAAGGGGCGAGATTTTTTGATGAAGAACTGGACGTTTGATAAGCTCGCCGAACAGTTGAGAACAGTGCTGGAGCGGGCTATCGCCGATTCAACGCAGGTCATTACAGGAAAATGATCACATGGTTTTTTGAACAAAGACAACGGTTCTTTTGTTAAACAGAGTCATGGAAATGGGGCGGACGTGGCAATGGGTTGTCCGACCCATGTTTGCGAGGATTTTTAAAAAATTAGTTCTTCTTAATTAGTTTTTCCGCAACGATGCACTTGACCGAGACTGGCGGCGGAAAATTTTTGAACACGGATGGCAAGGGATTCGGTATGTTGAAGCGTGGTTTCGATTTAATTGTAAGCGGAGTTTCATTGTTGGTCCTATTGCCGTTGATGACAATTTTGGCGTTTATGATTGCGATCAAAATGGGGCGACCCGTTTTGTTTACGCAGCTCCGGCCGGGGTTGAATGGCCATCCATTTCGGATTTATAAACTTCGAACGATGGTTGACCGACGTGACGGTGACGGAGAATTGTTGCCCGACGAGGTGCGATTAGGGCGTTTCGGACGCTGGCTTCGTTCCACGAGTTTGGATGAATTACCTGAGTTGTGGAATGTTCTCAGGGGTGACATGAGTCTGGTCGGCCCTCGCCCGTTGTTAATGGCTTACTTGCCGTTATACAATTCACGTCAGGCTCGACGTCACGACGTCCGACCGGGTTTAACTGGCTGGGCCCAAATCAATGGACGGAATTCAATTAGCTGGGAAGAGAAATTTGAACTCGATGTTTGGTATGTCGAGAATCAATCCTTTTGGCTGGATATGAAAATCCTACTGCTAACCCTTGGCAAGGTTTTTCGACGAGATGGAATTTCGGGGAATGGTGAAGCGACCATGAGTGAATTCCGCGGAACAGAAAACAAGTGATCTTACTTTACGTTTGTCAGATTCAATAACGCCTTCTCCCCGCATACCTATGCTTCCACTTAGAAAAATCGTGCTCGGACTGTTGCGGCGTTTCAATCCGGGGGATGTACGTATTAAACACCATTGGACCGGGCTGCCGTTCCATTTGCATTCGTTTAAGCACAAAAGTTATTGGTTTCACGGCCGGCGTCGCGAACAGACGGTGATGACGGCCTTCCAAAAAATTATTCAACCGGGTGATTTGGTTTGGGAAATCGGTGGGCATGTTGGCTATTTGACGCAGTGGTTCGCCCACTTGGTCGGTCCCACGGGAAAGGTCGACGTTTTTGAGCCCGGACCCAATAATCTCCGCTATCTCGAAAAAAATGTGGGTTCCCTCCCTGCTGTCACCATTTATCCACATGCTGTTTCTGATTCCATTGGTTCCGCCACCTTTTTCCTCGAAGACATCAGTGGACAAAATAATTCATTGGTCGATCATTTGCCCGTTCTCGCTGCAAACGCAAAAAATGCGGGTGTCGTGCCATCGATCGAGACCATCGTGGTCCCAACCACCACGCTGGATCAATTCATCGTCGACACTCAACGCGCACCGGATTTTATCAAGATTGATGTCGAAGGAGTCGAAGCAAAGGTGCTACAAGGGGCGATAAAATGCCTTGAACAGTCAAGGCCTGTATTGTTGATTGAGTTAATGCACGACATTGATCAATCCCTAGAAATCTTACGCAAGACCAATTACTCTTGTGTTTACCCGGACGGCCTCGCCTTTGACAAAGCCCATCTTGAAACTCAGCTGTTTGTCAATGTTTTTGCATTTCCCAACGAATCCCCTCGATTGACGAGGTTTCTCGATGGAAGTGAGACTTGAACGAAGGCATATGGGACCGTGCTGAAAAGACGACTTAGTAGAGAGACTGAAGTCTCATTTAGGTTGGGACGCAATGTCCCATGGAAGTTCCTTGAGAAGAGGGCCGGTCGGACTGTAAATATGAATCAGTTTCCAATCAAATTAGACAATTTAAAGTGTTGTTATGTCCAATGAGTCTCTAACCGTTGTGCTGGTCGGTTTTGGCGGTTTGGGGCGAGAAATGCTTGGCTACCTCACGGCAACCAGCCAATTGCATCCCGTGGCCCATTCCATTTCAATCCGAGGCTATTTGGACGACCAAGTCGCTACCGCTAAACTGGCCATCTCCCCGATTTGCTATCTGGGGACTGTCAGCGAATATCGCCCTGAATCTTCGGATCGCTTTCTCATTGCCGTCGGTAAACCGGCGGATCGCGCCCGGTTGTGGACCTCACTTGTCAATCGTGGCGCCGTGCCATTTACCTACATTCATCCAACGGCGATTGTTGCGAGCGATGCCAACATTGCTCCTGGATGTATCGTGGCACCCCATACGGTGATCAACGCCGGTGCCATGCTCGAGAAAAACTGCATTATCAATGTGTTCAGTAGTGTCGGCCATGCTGCCCGCGTCGGCTCTCATTCCGTTCTCTCGCCCTACAGCGCGGTGAACGGTCAGGCTGCTCTGGGTGCCAAATGTTTTATGGGGACACGAGCAACGCTGTTTCCCGGTGTAACCGTGGGTGACGATTGTACCGTCGACTCCCATTCCATGGTAAAACAAGATGTCCCAGGACAGCATATTATCAGTTGTCGGCCCCATTATTTAATTGTCAAAAATCGTTTGTTTCAAAGTGATTCGAGTCCCTATGACGGTTGAGCATTCTCAAATCCTGATCTCTTGTTTTGCGTCCGCTTTAAACATTGCTCCTGACGGCATCACCGATGAGCTGGCCTATCGGTCGATTCCCGAATGGGATTCGGTGGGGCATATGGCGCTTGTGGTCGAGATCGAAAAACGTTTTGATGTGATGCTGGACACTAACGAAATCATTGATATGAGTTCGGTTGGCACCGCCAAAACGATCTTGGCCAAACACGGGATGGAATTCTGATGGTTCCCATAGATCTTTCCGGGCGCGTCTCGCTAATTACGGGAGGGGGGCGTGGGATCGGGCGCGCTGTGGCTGAACTGTTTGTTGCCGCTGGCGCCAAGGTTGTGATTTGCGGTCGGGACGAGACGGAATTGCAAGCGACACGTTTGGCGATCCAGAACCAAAACGATAGGGCGAGCATCGAGGCGATTCCCTGCGATGTGTCGGACGAAGCGGCGGTGAAGCAGTTGTTCAAACAGATTCATACCGATTTCAAACGCTTGGACATACTGGTGGCCAACGCGGGTGTGTTGGACGACGCTCTGATCGGTATGACCACGCGGGGACAAATCGAACGGACCTTTGCGGTCAACTCGTTTGGAGTTCTTTATTGCTGCCAATATGCAGCCCGGTTGATGGCTCGTAATCCCGGTGGTTCCATGATTTTAATGTCATCAATCATCGGTCGATTCGGAAACTCGGGGCAAGCCGTTTATGCCGGAAGCAAGGCGGCGGTGATCGGTATTGCTCAGTCGTTAGCCAAGGAATTGGCTCCGCAAGGGATTCGTGTTAACGCGATTGCACCCGGATTGATCGATACGGAAATGTCAAAATCGATTCCCGTTGACAAGTTCGCCGAGCGGGTGGAGTCGATCAAAATGGGGCGAGTTGGCAGTTCTGCCGAGGTGGCGAATGCTGCCCTCTTCCTAGCGTCTGATTTGTCCAGCTATGTTACGGGACAAACGTTAGGCGTCGATGGAGGCATGCTGATTTGAATGTTCCGTTTTGGTTGGGACTAGCACAGTATGAAAACCAACTCGCCGCCCTCGATGACTCGGCAGTTGCCTTAAGTTATCAGGAGCTGGCCGAACGCAGTGACTTCTGTGTGGCCGATTTGGAGCCACGTATGTTGGTTGCCATCGAGTGCACCAATTCGCTCGATTGCTTGGTCGCTTATCTGGGGTGTTTGCGGCGGCGAGTGGTGCCGTTGATGGTCGATGCTGGACTTGCTGCTTCCCTCCGCCAGCAACTATACGATCTCTATCGAGTGCACGCGGTTTGGGCCGGTCCCGAAAGCGGGACGGATTCCATCAGCGAATCGGGGACTTCTCCGTCGAATTGGCGGCGTTTACAGGTTTCTTCTACGGCGCTGCATGCCGACCTGGCAGTTTTATTGTCGACCTCCGGCAGTACCGGTTCGGCTCAAATGGTACGTCTCAGTTACGAGAATCTGCAAGCTAACGCTGAGTCGATTGCACAGTTTTTGGGGCTGACTGCAAGCGAACGGCCGATTTGTTCCCTGCCCATGTCCTATTCTTATGGATTGTCGGTAATCCATAGTCATTTGTCGGTTGGGGCAAGGTTGTTGTTGACGCAAAAAACAATCGTTCAACGGGATTTTTGGGATTTCTTGAGAGCCAATCAGGGCACGTCGCTGGCTGGTGTCCCGGCAACTTATGAGCAATTGATTCGTATGCGTTTTGCCACGATGACTCTGCCTTCGTTGCGAACGATGACCCAAGCGGGCGGTCGCTTGGCCCCCGAGTTGGTGACCCAAATGGCGACCTTGGCGTTGGCGCACCGACGTCAGTTTGTCGTCATGTACGGCCAAACGGAGGCCACGGCTCGGATCGCGTTTTTGGATAGCGGTCGCGTTCTGGACAAACCAGATAGTATTGGCCGGGCCATTCCCCAGGGCGAATTGAGCCTGCGAGATGAAGCCGGAGATGAGATTTTGGAGTCTAAGCAAATTGGCCAGTTATACTATCGTGGGCCGAATGTCATGTTGGGGTACGCGGCTGGACCCGACGATTTGATTCGAGGAGATGATTTGCATGGTGTTTTGGCAACGGGAGACTTGGGGTTTCGCGACGAGGATGGTGATTATTATATAACTGGGCGGTTAAAGCGATTTATTAAAGTGCATGGAAATCGCATAGGTTTGGCCGACGTCGAATCGGCATTACTAAGTGTCGGTTGGACGGCCTGCGCAATGGGGCGTGATAATGAATTGTGTATCGCCGTGATCGGTGCCGCTGAGGAACAATTGTCTGAAATCAAAAGTTGGGTATGCCAACAATTCAAGATTCAGCGTCAAGTCGTCCGCGTGTGTGGTTGCGATTCTTTCTTGCAAACGACATCGGGCAAGACGAATTACGGAGGGATGTTAGAGGAATGGAAGTTTGATTAAACAGTTTGCCCCGGGAGGTAGTGGCGATTTCGAGGGTCAGCTGATTATCGGGAGGTTGAGGCTCCCGCCGAAACATGTGTGTGACAAAACCGGAAGGGGCTGATGTGGGACGAAACCGGGGGCTATCGCCCGGCGGCTGATTGGGAAAACGCGGCGATGTAGAACCGGGGGCTGATATACTTTGCGGTGACGATTACCTTTTTTTCAAAATCCTAAATGCTTACAACTGAAAATTTTCTCGATTGGCCGGTCTACGGGTTGGATGCAGTGCAAAAGCAATCGCTGTTGAGTCGGCGTTTGCATGAATTGACTCAATGGCACCGTTCTCGTTGCCCGCAATATGGGGCGTTATTGTCGGCTTACGGGGATGTCGGCCGCGACGTGCTACGGGTTTGCGATGTGCCGTTTTTCCCAGTTCGTCTGTTCAAGACCGAACGGTTGCAATCTGTTGAGGATCAGCAGATCGTTTCCACGTTGACATCTTCCGGCACTGCATCTCAAACGGTATCTCAGATTTTTTTGGATCGGCAAACAGCGAACCATCAAACGAGGGCCTTGGTCAAAATCTTGCAAACATTTATCGGCACGGAACGAT
>JBGSIY010000330.1:0-2832 GCA_041742275.1 Pirellulaceae bacterium
CAACGTGGCTCAATACTTTTCGGGAGTTTTAGGCTATTTGTTTATTGTGGTCTTCGTCACGCTCTGTGCGCTGGCGAGCTTTAGTCAACAGTTTTTCGTAAACAATGTCGCGACGCTGGATCAATTAACCCAGTGGCTGCCAACGCTCCTGTTGTTCCTTGCTCCGGCCATTACGATGATGACCTGGGCGGACGAACGCCGGCAGGGAACCGATGCGTTGCTATTCACGTTACCGGCCTCCGATATCGAAGTGGTTCTGGGCAAATATTTTTCAGTTGTGGCCGTGTATACCGTAGCGTTGATTTTTTCCATGACTCAGTTGATCGCCTTACGTATGTTAGGGCAACCGGATTGGGGCATCATCGGTGCCACTTACTTCGGTTATTGGTTGGTCGGATTGAGCTTATTAGCTATCGGCATGTTTGCATCGTCATTGACCGATAGTCCCACTGTGGCATTTGTGGTGGGAGCCGCCTTGTGTCAGTTGCCTGTCGCTATTGGTTCCTATTTTCGGGGGAACGCGTATGTGGAGCGTTGGGGAATCGACTGGCATCTACGCGACTTCAGCCTAGGTTTGGTGACGGTAGCGGGCGTCCTGTACTTTCTCTCGTTGATCGTGTTCTTTCTTTATTTGAATTTGATCATGATCAGCCGCCGACACTGGCGGAGCCAAATGCAAGCTCCGATGTGGGCTCGTTACATCACCCGTTTGTTGGCGATCGGAGTCACTTTATTTTCGCTGAGTTATATCGTGACAGCCAATTCGACCAGTTCATTTACGCGAGTGGATCTGACCGAGGAGCAAGGGTTCTCGCTCGATGCTATGACTCTGGAGACATTGGAAAAACTAAAATCGGACGAGCGCAGCGTGACGATTCAAGCGTTTGTGAGCACTGAAGTTCCCCGCAGCTTTGTCGACGCAAGGCAGCGATTCATGGGTACCTTGCGACAACTCGATTATTATGGGGGTGCTTATGTTGATGTGCAAGTCTTTGAGGTGGCCCCCAATTCTCAAGAAGCCGAACAAGCCGAGAGCATGGGCATCGAAGCTCAGGCGGCTCGGTCCGAAGTGGGCGGAAAAAAAGTCGAAGAAAACGTTTACTTGGGAGCCTATGTCTCCAGTTCTTTAGATGACGTTACCATTCCCACCATTAACACCGATTCGGCAATTGAGTACGAGCTGACGCGAGCCATCGCTGCGACATCACAAAAAGACTGGCAAATTACCATCGGGATTGTCGACACCGATACTCGTTTTGGTAGCTTTGAAGAGGATGGGCAGCGGGTTTCGTGGGCTTATGATCAAACGCTGAAACAATTGCAGCAATCATTCAAAGTTGTGTATATCGCACAGCCTGATTTAAAATTGTATGCCCCCCAAATCCAAGGGCCCGAATTAAATCCTGAAACGGGCGAGCCTTTGCCGGGCTCTCAACCAACGACTATCCCTCCCACGCTGCCGGCTCCCGATGTGATGTTAGTCGCCGATCCAGCCAGCTTGAGTGCCGAAGCAACAGAAGCCCTGGTGGCTTACATGTCCGAGGGCAACCCAACCTTGTTGCTAACTGACCCGCTCCCATTCAATTGGACCTATGTCGACCCAGCACGAATTGGGGTACTCAACGCGCCGCGACAAGCCAGGATTAATATGCAATCACGCTACTTCCGCGCACTGGCCAGCGAAGCAGCCCCCAAAGCGGATGAAGGGACTGCCGTTCAGATTATGTCTGCCATCGGCGTGCAATGGAACAACGGTCGCGCCGCCTGGACCCTCTCCAATCCTCACCCTAGTTTTGCTGGGTTTTGGCCCAACTATTTAGGGGATCGTTGGCCCGAATATTACGGACAGTATGACTATGCATTCAACTTTGTCGTCAGGAATGAAGACCGAGCGTTTAACCCGGACCACCCCATCTCCAGCCAATTAAAAGAAGTGCTGTTTTTTTATCCAGGCTCGATTCGGCCTGAATCCGAACGCCAAGACTTGGAGTTCACTCCCCTGATTTCTTTAGGCAAGCAGTCGGGCTTGATTGCCTGGGAAGAACTCACTCTAACCCCGTCGCAAAAAACACAATCAGTCAATCCGCTGACCCGCCGAATTGAAATCAAAGACACGCCACTGACAAGCCCCATCACTGAAAGCGAATTGATCGTCATCAATCCCCGCCCCAAATCTTCGGTCGATGAAGACGAACATATTGTGGCCGCACACATCAAAGGTTTGAAAGACAACCGCATCAATGTCGTCGTGATTACCGATCTCGATTTTTTGGCCAAAGTGGCTTACGAACAAGAGCAGGCCATGGAAAGTTCACTTGACAATTACCGCCTTCTGCAAAATACAATCGAAGTTTTGGCGGGCAAATCCGGTTTTGTTTCCTTGAGAAGTCGCCGCTCTGTCCCCCGGACTTTAACGGCCTTTGAAAAAAACGTTGCCGTTTATCGCGAACAACGTGCAGTGAAAGAAAAAGAAAACGAATTGGCCATTGAGGATCAATTGGCCAAAGCGCGTAAAATGTTAGAAGAGAGTTTGAGCACGATTGAAAGTGATCAGTCCACAAACTTTTTCGAAAAACTGCAACAGTCGTCCCAAACTCAATTGGATGCCCAAGAACAATTTGATCGCAAACGTTTAAGCCTTGAAAAACAGTTGCGCAAAGACAACGATCGCCTCAAGGCACAGGAGGCCAGACAGGTCAGCCAGTTGGAAAATTTCATTCGGTTGGTTGCCGTCGGATTGGCCCCGCTCCCCGCGTTGTTACTGGGGATTTTTGTGTTTTTCCGGCGCGCGATCAGCGAATCAAGTCAGGTGCGGCCGGACCGCAAGGTGCA
>JBGSIY010000331.1:0-2046 GCA_041742275.1 Pirellulaceae bacterium
GCGACGACGTGAAATTGTGTTGCAACAATTTGGCTTGCGGGGTGTCGAGCAAGCTCGTCGGGCCAAAGACAACCTGTTCGGAGTGCAGAACTCACGCAAGGCCTACTTGGGCATGTTGGGTGGACTGCAAAATCCGGCAACGATGCAGGCGAAGGAAGAAGCCGAACAGGCATTGTTGACCAAAATAAAAGCCGATCCCAAATTGGCACCTTATGCCAGCGCGTATCAAACGATCGCTGATGTCCAGGTAAAACGAGCCGCGATGTTGGGTAAAAATATCGCCTTGAACAGTCAATTGCTCGAGCTCGCGACTACGCTCGTCGAAATGATCGACGAAGATCAAAAGCCGTCTGGGGAACGGTTCCCTGAATTTTCCGATGCCAACCGCGAGTCGTTGTTGCAGCAGCTTTATTCCGAGGCCCCGATTTACACTGATTTGGAACAATACCTGTTGGCAGACTCACTCTCGCAAATGCTAGAAATGCGTGGGGCTGAGGATCCATTGTGCCAGCAAATCATGGCGGGCAAGGGACCTGCTGAACGAGCTGCTGAATTAATCGCCGGAACAAGGTTGCTGGATGTGGCCGCCCGGAAAGCCATTGCCGATGAAGGCCGCGAGGGAATTGAATCGTCCAACGACACCATGATTAAATTGGCGATGCTGCTGGACGAAGATGCTCGAGCGTTTCGCAAAACCAATGACGAATTGGCCGAAGTGGAAAGACAAGCCTACGCGAAAATAGCCGAAGCTTTGTTTGCTACCCAAGGAACGTCGACCTATCCCGATGCGACGTTTACGCTTCGTTTGGCGTTCGGTACGGTCAAGGGTTACGAACAGGGCGGAGAGACCCTTCCCGCTTGGACCAAAATGGCCGAAGTCTTCGATCATGAATCACGCCATGTCGGCCAAGACGATTTTGTGCTTCCTCCCAGCTGGCGGAGTGCTCGCGAAAAAATCAACGCCGAAACGCCTTTTAATTTCGTTTGCACCGCTGATATCATTGGCGGGAATTCCGGAAGTCCAGTGGTGAACCGCAAGGGCGAATTAGTTGGTTTGATCTTTGACGGAAATATCCAATCGCTGACGGCGGATTACATGTATACCGATCAGCAAAGTCGCGCAACTTCTGTCCATAGTAGTGCCATTCGCGATTCACTCAAATACATCTACAACGCCGATCGCATTGTCGATGAACTGGGCAAATAGACTGAAGACATTCTGAGTCAGTGAACGGACTTCCGCCTAAACACAGGACTTGGCACCAAAACGCAGCAGCGTTTGCGGGCTAAGTCCGTTTTGGGCCCGCAGAATATAGCGTCCAACATCGTCGTGGTCCGACGATGGGTTGACTCGTCAGCTTAGTAATGTGCGGAATTAAGTTCCCGGTTTAGTCGGAACGCATTTGCGTCCGGTTCCCTTTCCAGCCGGGTGTCCACGCACTCCGGTCAATTTAAAAAAATGGGATTTTGTTTCGGGACTGTTCTGAAGGAATTTTTCTGAATGAACGTCTTTATTTACCCCAATAGGGGTTATCAGCAATTGGCCGGTGGTTGAGCGCAGCGACACCACCGGAGGGTTTGTTGTCACCGACATTGCACCCTGAAGGAGTGCCGGCGACGTTCTTGATTCGCCCTGCTCGCCCCGATTTCGGGGTGATGAAAAAAGAATACGAAATTGGACCCGTGATCTCGCGGGGCTTAGAAGACCAGCACAGGCATTCAATACCTTTGCCGCCGACAAACCAAACACGGAAATTATTTTGGGACATATCCTTGATCGCCGCAATCGCCTCAGGAGGGTGAGCCCAAGGGGTTGGCGAAAGGTGATTCGCTGCAAACAATCACAAAAACGCCGAGGCAAGTCTTTCGACCGGCCCCGGCAATTTTTTTGAAAAGATAGATTTTGGTCTCTTTTCAGACGGAAAACAGGATGCCATTCTGCTCACAACGACCCGTGATCCTACACACCGTGACTGAGGGGAGTCGTTTCCAGCGACCCTAGTCGGTTCGCGTCCGGCGCACGTCGCCGAAGGCACCTGCGAGGAC
>JBGSIY010000332.1:0-3054 GCA_041742275.1 Pirellulaceae bacterium
GTCGCGATTGTGGATCTGCGACAGACCGCCTAACAAAATCACAACTCAACTTTGTCACCCCAGACGCACCCTGCACCCTGTGCTACGCTCCGACGACTGGCGTCTTGGGCTGTTACCTGTCTTCGTTTTGCGATTGGGAAAAAAACCAAACGAACCAGTAACTTCATCGCGAACACTTCGAGTTTAGAGTCAGGGGTACTGTGTTTTGCGACCCATTCGTTTTGCCAGCACGTTCTCATTCAGAGTTCGCGTCGTTTTGCAACCCCAACTTAACACGTTTTTCATATCAACGGTCATTGATTTTGCATCATTGAGCAGGAGTTGCCTTATGTGGTACAATGCCGCGTTTCGTATTTCCGGCCAACGGAGGGCAGGTCGCCGCCATGTCAACTTCGGATATTGTCATCAAGGGTGCACGCGAGCACAACTTGAGGGACATCAGTCTCGTTCTACCTCGCAATGAGCTCATTTGCCTCACCGGTGTCAGCGGTAGTGGCAAGAGCAGCCTCGCCTTCGACACGTTGTTTGCCGAAGGTCAGCGGCGTTACGTGGAGAGCCTCTCCAGTTTTGCGCGACATTTTTTACAGCAGATGCCCAAGCCGGATGTAGATTTGATTTCGGGTTTGAGCCCGTCGATCTCCATTTCGCAAAAGTCATCCGGGTCCAACCCACGCAGTACTGTCGGCACGATTACCGAGATATATGATTTCTTGCGGGTGTTGTTTGCCCGTGTTGCCCAGCCGTATTGCCCGAAATGCAATTTTCCGATTTCGGCCCAGACGCGAGACCAGATCCTGTCGCAAATCATGCAATACCCATCCGGCACGCATGCCAATATTTTGGCGCCGATGGTGCGAGGGCAAAAAGGGGAACACAAAGATCTATTCGAAGATTTGCAGAAACAGGGTTTTGTCCGAGCTCGTGTCAACGGGCAAATTCGTGCCTTGTCCGAAGAAATCCAACTCGATCGTCAACAGCGGCATGATATCGAAGCCGTCGTGGATCGGGTGGTGATCAAGTCGACGAACCGTTCTCGCGTGGCCGAGGCGGTAGAAATGGCGATGAAATTGGGGAAAGGAACGATGATCGTCTCGCGTGAATTGGATGAATCCGACGAACGCCCGGAGGAAGCGGAGGCGAAACCGGCGGCCACGGTCCGAGATCATTTGTTTTCCACCGAATACGCGTGTGGTCGTTGCAGCATCAGCTTCCAACCCCCCACGCCGCAGTTGTTTAGCTTCAATAGCCCACGCGGCATGTGTATGGATTGCGGCGGCTTGGGGAGGGTCTTTTCGTTTGTCCCCAGCTTGCTCGTCCCCGATGGAGCGAAGTCGATCAAGGACGGCGCCATTGAAATGCTCGGCAATTGGAAAGATCTTGGGCGATGGCGACGGCATATCTACCAGGGGTTCGCCGATTCGATTGAGCGGTTGGAAGAACTGGACGAAGGAACATTGTTAGAGACGCCTTGGCATTCCCTGCCAGAAAATCTGCAACAAATGTGGCTCTATGGCGCCGGGGATGCCCATATCACTTACACCTGGCGCGGCGGTGCGACGCCCATGAAGTACGGTGGCAAGTTCGAGGGAATCGTGGCGGAACTGGACGACAAGTATCGCAATCTGAAGTTGGTTTCCAAACGCGAACAGTACGAGTTGTACATGGATGAAGTTCCCTGCGCCGGTTGTCGCGGTGAACGACTCAACGAACAGGCTCGTTATTTCAAATTGAAGACCGCCGACGAGTCGTTTTCCGAAAGGCCTGAGTTGTCGTTACCCGAAATCTGCCAGTTGCCGATTGATCGCGCGGCGGACTTCTTTTCCGATTTGGACGTGGATGACATCCGGCATTTGATCGCGGTGCAACCGGTCAAAGAGGTCACGCAACGGCTGGGATTCTTGTTGAACGTGGGTCTGGATTATTTGACCCTAGATCGCAGTGCTCCGACATTGAGCGGGGGAGAGACGCAACGCATTCGTTTGGCTGGACAAATCGGAGCTGGTTTGGTGGGGGTCCTCTATATTTTGGACGAACCCAGCATTGGGTTGCATCCTCGGGACAACGACCGCTTGATCAATACTCTGAAAAACTTGCGTGATTTAGGGAATACGGTTGTGGTCGTCGAACATGACGAAGACACCATGCGGGCGGCTGACACCATTATTGACTTCGGGCCAGGACCGGGAATTCATGGTGGCCATGTTGTGGCGATCGGGAACCCCGAGGCGATCATGGCGGAAACCAAAAGTGTGACCGGGCAATTTTTAAGCGGGAATCGTCGGATTGAGATTCCTCAATCCCGTCGCCCTTTTGATGCCAGCCGAACTTTAAAAATCATCGGTGCCGAGCATAACAATCTCAAGCATGTCAACGTGGAAATTCCGTTGGGGAAATTCGTTTGCTTCACAGGTGTCAGCGGAAGCGGCAAAAGCAGTCTGGTGAACGATATCTTGATCGAATCATTAAACGTGCATTTGAACCGAGGCAAAGGCGAACCGGGAAAACACGAGCGGCTGGAGGGCATCGAACAACTGGACAAAATGATTGCGATCGACCAGTCGCCGATCGGACGGACGCCGCGTTCGAACCCTGGAACCTATGTCAAATTGTTTGACGAGATTCGTAACCTGTATGCACAATTGCCGGATTCGAAACGACGTGGGTTTTCGCCGGGACGTTTTAGCTTCAATGTTCGGGGTGGACGCTGTGAGGCTTGTGAAGGCAACGGCTCGAACAAATTGGAAATGGACTTTTTGGCCGACATCTGGGTGACTTGTCCGGTTTGCAATGGAGAACGATTCAATCGAGAAACGTTGCAAGTTAAATACAAGGAAAAATCGATATCCGATGTCTTGAATATGGATATCGAAGAGGCGTTGGTGTTCTTCGAGAACATTCCGAAGATCCAGGAACGTTTGTCAACGCTGCATGATGTGGGGTTGGAGTATCTAAAAATCGGACAACCTTCCCCGACCCTGTCCGGCGGGGAAGCGCAGCGGATTAAGCTGGCGCGTGAGCTAGTGAAAAAGAGCACGGGGCAAACTCTGTATTTGT